>NZ_JAFREK010000002.1:0-163660 GCF_017377535.1 Faecalibacterium sp. Marseille-Q4137 | reverse complement strand
AGAAAATATTCAGAAAACTTGTAATAGTTTAAATGCACAGATTTCCAGTTTGTCTGGCATAAAAAGCTTTGAAGAAAAAATTGCTCCAGAATATAGAAAGTTTAGACATGAAGCTGTAACAGTATCTGTAAAGTCTGAAATTGCTGTAAAAGGTCTTTATTCCAATATTGTTCCCTACATCAAACAAGATGCGGATGATTCTCTATATCCCACCTCAGGTGAAGGACGCAAGAAATTATTAGTGTATTCTATTTTTGATTTGCTTTCTAAAGAGGAAGAAGATAAGAAAATCAATTTGTTTTTAATAGAAGAGCCTGAAAACCATTTGCATCGCTCTATGCAAATTGCATTATCGCATGTATTATTTTCTGAAAACAAGTATCAGTATTTATTTATAACAACACATTCACCGTATGTACTGGCAGAAATGGATCAGGTGAATCTAGTTCGCATATACAATGCTGATAAAATCGTAAGCCGCAGTGTTCTCTATGTTGTTCCCGAAGAATTCAAAGATCAGCGCAAGATGCTAAATCGTGGATTGACAGAAGCTATTTTTGCCGATAAAGTTTTGCTCGTTGAAGGACCTTCTGAAATGGTTTTATTCGGAAAAGTTCTTTCTGAAAAGAATCCATTTTATGAAGCTGATGGAATTTATATACTCTCAGTGGGTGGATTTGGATTCAAGCCTTATCAATCAATATTGAATGCATTAAAAATTTATAATGTTGTGAAAACAGATAACGACTTAAGAAAGCCGCGTAACAAAGAGACATATAGCGTGTTAGGTTTTATGCGATTAAATGGTCTTATTGGTGAAACTATTCTTCCAGAAGATCCTGTAAGTGAAAAGAGTGTTGCGGTAAAGCGCGAACTATACGATAAGAATAGAGAAACACTGGATCGAATTAGAAGCAATTATTCACTCTATTTGTCGAGATGCAGTTTGGAAGAAGATTTGGATGAAGTTATTCATGATAAAATGGTTGAATACCTTCCATCAGCCGATGGAAATGTGATTGGCTATCTGCAGGAAGCAAAGAACAATCACATGGTTGAACTTGCCGAAAAACTCACCAAAAACGACTGTGAACTTATTTTTGAACACTACAATTTTGCTTGTCTAAAGAGGATTGCCGAATGATGTTATCGCCGATACAAAAAGAAATTGTTGAAACATCTGGGAACTTAATTGTTCGCGCGAGTGCTGGAACGGGAAAGACACATACCATGGTTTCTAAAATCATGCACGACATAGAAGAAAATCACACTCACAAGGTAGTAGCTGCAATTACGTTTACAATTAAGGCCGCTGCCGAAATTAAAGAACGTCTAAATATTGATGTAAGCAATCATTTCATCGGAACCAACAATAGTTTTGCCATCGAAGAAATCATCAAGCCATTTATGAAAGATGTCTATGGTAAAGACTATAAACTCGATATGAGTACAGACTACTCTGTGAAAGTGGGTACTCTTGATGAGGGAATAGAAAAAATAAGAACGGAGCAAATCTTATGCTCATATATAAACAGCAAGAAAAATTTTATATTTCAACTGGCACTTGAAATTCTGAAAAATTCAAGTGCGTGCCAGTTATATTTGAAATCCAAATATTTCAAAATTTATGTAGATGAATATCAGGACTGCGATAAAGACATGCACGCACTGTTTATGTATCTATGTGAAACTCTGAAAATAGATACTTTCGTTGTTGGCGATGAAAAGCAGTCGATTTATATGTGGAGAGGTGCATATCCTGAAGCGTTTATGAGTATTTGGACTAGAGGTGATTTCTCTAAAAAAGTTATGACGGATAATTATAGATCCTGTCAGCAGATACAAAACTATTCTAATTTGCTTTGCGATGAGACAAGACCTCTTTATAAAAAGGTCAATGATTTGTCTTCGGTAGTTATGCTATGTACTACAACTGCAAATTGGGTTTCGGCTGTAGTACCTTATTTAGACAAGAACAAAAGATGTGCTCTGTTAAGATACAGCAACGCAAATTCTGAGATTGGTGCAAAAGAACTAACAGAAAAAGGAGTAGAATTCACATATGTTCCTCAAACTCCAATCTCGGATATTACTACTGAAGCAGCATGGCTTTATAACGCTATTGCAAAGCACTTTATTCTCCCCACATATTCGGCCTACGACCTTAGAGATGAAAACCCTAATGAGGTAGTAGGAAACAAACATATTTTGCAGACCATTAAAATTTCGTTGAAGCATTTGGATGAATATCTTAAGCAAGCGGATAAGGATAGCTTTGCCAAAGAAGTTGAGCAATTAGCAAATTCTTTGGGTTACTCTACGAAAGATGAGCATTGTAAAAAAGTGTATGAAACCATTTGCGACAAAAAATTTCATCCGGCATTTAATATAGATGGACTACAACGAATTGCGATTACGTTTCATTCCTCTAAAGGGTTGGAATTTGATCAGGTTGTTTTATTTACATCGGATTATCGATTGGCAACGGAACAAGATATTTGCAACCACTATGTTGCGGCTACACGAGCGAAATCAAAACTAATTTTAATCTATATTTCTGACGATAAAAATGCTGAGATATATGCTAAGAACATTATCAGTCTTCTGGCTAAATCACATTTAAAAATGAGAGATATTGCAACTGTCGTCAATTGTAAGAACTGTTTGAAGGTCTAAAATCAAAAACGCAACATCCATTTGATTAAAATAGATGTTGCGTTTTTTCGCAGAGATATTTGGATTTTCATTCAATACACTGTCTAAGAACATTGCAGAATGCCATATCATCATCTACGGCAGCGATTGCGGCGTTAATCAAGGTTTCCCGGTCAGTGTTGCCCCAGTTAATATGCAGACCATATTCCAACGCCATGCAGCGAATCAATTCACGGGTGCTACGGCCATTTCCCTCGCGGAAGGGATGGATGATGTTCAGCTCTGCCATCGTCTGCGACAGATTTTGAATCTGCTTTTCTTCATCTTGTTCGGCAAGCAGCTTCTTGGAGTGAATAGTTTTGAACACCCGCTCTAATTCTCGGTCAATCAGGTCTGGCGGGTAGAACATCGTGTCGCCCTTGCTGATTTGTTCCTTGCGGATATGTCCTGCAAAGGGGTACACATCTTCAAAAAGGAAACGGTGAATCCGAAACAGGTGAGTTTTGGTAAAACGTCCCTTGATTGGCTCCTGCAACAGAGCCATCTGCTTGACTGCAGTAAATTCTTCTTCGGCCTGTTTAAGTTCTGCTTTGTCACGGATGTCCAGCTTGTTGATCAGAACATCCGTATCCGGGTAGCAGTACATGGACTGCACTGTGGTGTAGACATCATACTTCGTGAACATAATCAGCCCTTCTTCGCGTACTTTGCGCGCAGTTCATTCACAACCTGCTGATAGCTGACCTGACCGCTGCCAATGCGGTCAAGGTTGCTGCGCGTATCTTTGCTGATGGTCATGCCCTCGATGGCGAAGGTGCCGTACACATTGCGGAGGTTGCTTTTGTGCTGGGCAGGGGTGGTGTGCTTGGCGCTCATGGTTTGGCCTCCTTCTGATTTACAGGATACTATATAAAGTTTATCGTGTATGAGTCCTATTGTCAATCTACAACTTGTTGTCAAATGTAAAAAGCGCAGCTTCCATTCATTCAAAGTTGAAGTTGCGCTTTTACGGTATATCGTATTTTATTGTGAATTGGGATGCGATACATCTGAACCCCATGTGAGCTATATCTCAAGGGCCTGTAGCTCACTTGTCCGCCAACCACATTACATCCCAAATCGCTTCATCCTGAAAATCAGCGGCTTGGTGGTCGTACTTACAGTCAGGAAAGTCCATTGGGATGGCAGGGCATTTTATATGGACGAATATACGTTGATTTTTCTTTTCTCGCAGTGCATAAGGTGTGCACAAAAGCGATATTGCTGGGAGTGCAAGCGTATCGCTTTTGTGCCCCACAGAGTTGTGGGCATTCAAATGGGGAGTATGTCGGTTGGTCGCCCAACCGAGTCACGCCCCTAAATATGGGCCTATAGCTCAGCTGGGAGCGCAGGTGTCCACCAACAAATCTACGATCTGATAGATGGTGTCCTCATCATCCGGGCAGAGCCGGAGCAGAAGGTCTATCTCCAAAGACTGAGAAAAATATTCTTCCAGTTGGGTGCGTTTGCTCATCCCATCCGCTTCTTCAGAATAGAATGGATCAGTCTCACTCATTTCAGTATCATTCTCTTTAGTCTTATTACATCGTGATTTTGAAGGGTCTTGACTTGCGTTTTTGAAGCCTCCAGAATCGTGAAAATCACGATTCTGGAATATTGATCTTGACGATTCTGCTGAAAAGTTCTTCACATACACCAAGCTTGGCTTTCCCAGACCTCTGCGTTTTCGTTCAATCAGACCAAACTTTTCGAGTTCCCGGAGCAGCTTGGTCGCTTTGTTGTCTGCGCAACACAACGCCCTCTTGACATCCTCTATCGTGAAGATAATGAACACCCGGTTCTGCTCGTCCAGCCAGCCGTTTTTCACGGACAGGCTCATGCGGTCCAGCAGGATACCGTACAGGGTCTTGGCATCGGTTGACAGGCTCTGGAACCGTGGCTCCTGAAACAGAGCCTTTGGAATGCGGTAGAAGGAGAACAGCTCTCCGGCTTGTCCGTAGAAGTAGTCAAGGGTCATGTGGCTTTTTCAACGTTTTGCTCCAGCTTGTGTTCAAAAAATCGACCGCCTTTCGTTTGAAAATAAAAAGCGCACTCTTTTCTTGTTGAAAAGTAGTGCGCTATGTAATATAATGGCTGTATAATTTAGCTATCCAAAAGATAGTCGATGAGATATTCTTTCGGAATCATGAAAGATCGTCCGACTTTCAGGCAGCGAATTCTATGTTGATGGATTCTTCTGATGATGGCAGTCTGGCTTTTGAAACCGAGTAAAGTTGTTGCTTCTTCGACAGACAGCACATCAGGATAGTTCACAAATAATTTTTCATAATACTCTTTTGCTTGATTTTGATTCATTATCCTTGACTTTCCTTTCGTTTTGTGCCTAAGCAGAGGAGCGTTTTGCCCTGCATCCCTCCTGAACATCCCTCCAATTTCCATTTGGGCGGTCCAAACCGAAAAAACAGAGTAGAGGAAAAACGTATCGAAAAATCGTGGATATTTCAAATTATTGTTCGTTGATGCGTGAATTTTGCCTTTGCACAGTGGGGACCAGATATCACTAGATATCACTGGATGACACCAGATGGAAGATGAGGATAAAAACTCAAAATCCCTTGTGCTAATAACACGTGTGGGTTCGACCCCCACCACCGGCATTGAAAAGCAGCTTAGAATCGGAAGATTTTAGGCTGTTTTCTTCATATAGAAAACCACAAGCTATGCTTGTGGAAGAATAGAGCCGTAGCGTTGAAACGGTAGAAAAAGAACCTCCTTTTGCTATAATTAGAAGCGGGTAACGCCAACCGCATACTAAAGCAAAAGGAGGTTCATCCATATGGACGAGAAAAGTTTATCACATACGAGCTGGAATTGCAAACCTAAAATACAAATACGGAAGGAGAGTGTTCTGGGCGAAAGGATATTACGTAAATACAGTAGGTGGAAATGAAACCAAGATCCGCAAATACATTCAGGAACAAGAGTTCAACGATCAGATGTGCGACCAGTTGAGCTTCAAGGAATACGAAGATCCATTCAAGAATGTAGCTGACTTCGATGACGACGATTCGCCAGAAGTGCCTGCAGATAGTATGAGAAAGTAAAAGCGACGTCAGTGTGCGGTTGACATCGCTCATTGTGCGCCTTTAGGCGCGGCTGGTATTATGGCCCCTATGGGGCCGTTCTGCAAACCCCGCGTTTTCACGCGGGGTTATGATATCCTGTGTTATAATGAAAGCAGAAAATGCTGCGAGGTGACATTTATGCCTTTGAACGATCCCATTACCCCGGCCCTTCTGGCCGACCCAGAAATTTTTCAGCAGAACCGCCTGCCTTTCCATGCCCATTTTGCGGACCAGACAAGCCCGGAAATGCCCTTGACTGTCAGCTTGGACGGCAAATGGGCTTTCCGCTATGCGGAGAACCTGACTGCACCCTTTACGGATTGGGATACCCTGACTGTGCCCGGCTTCATCCAGATGCAGAGCCTGCAAAAGCCCGGCCATCCCTATGGCACGCCCCATTATGTCAACACCCAGTACCCGTGGGACGGCCACGAAAAGCTGCACCCCGGCGAGATTCCGCAGGACTATAACCCCATCGGGGAGTATCAGCGCAATTTTACCCTGCCGGAAAACTGGGCAAGCTGCTACCTGCGCCTGAACGGTGCCGACAGTGCCGCCGCCGTCTGGTGCAACGGCGTTTACATCGGCTACACCGAGGATACCTTTACCCCGGCGGAATTTGATATGACCGCCGCTGTCCATCCCGGCGAAAATACCCTGACCGTGCAGGTGTACCGCTTTTCCTCCGGCAGCTGGCTGGAAGATCAGGATTTCTGGCGCATGAGCGGCTTATTCCGCTCGGTGGAGCTGTTTACGAAGCCTGAACTGCATCTGGAAGATGCCTTTGTGAAGCAGGAGTTTGCCCCGGACTTTTCCAGCGCTACTGTCACCTTTGATTGCAGGGTCAGCGGCGCGGGCACCATCTCGGTGGTGTTTGACGGGCAGCAGCAGTCTGCTGAGGTGGGCGAGCCTGCCGAGTACGACAGCGGCGTGGTGTTCGGCAAGGGCGAGGCTGACCCGGACGTGGAAGAGGACGTGCAGGATGTCTCCTTCACCTTTACGGTGGAGCATCCCGCTCTGTGGAGCGCCGAGCAGCCGAACCTGTACGAGGCAGAAATTGCCCTGCTGCGCGAGGGTGATTTGGCAGAGCGCACCAGCCTGAAAGTCGGTCTGCGCAAATTTGAACTGAAGGATCGCCAGATGCTTTTGAACGGCAAGCGCATCGTGTTCAAGGGCGTCAACCGCCACGAGTGGAGCTGCCGCACCGGCCGCACCGTTAGCCGGGAAGAGATGCTGTGGGACGTGAAAAACCTGAAAGCCCACAACGTGAACGCCGTGCGCACCAGCCACTACCCGGACGACCCGTATTTTTTGCAGCTCTGCGATGAATACGGCCTGTATGTCATCGGGGAGACCAATCTGGAGACCCACGGCACATGGCAGAAGCTGGGCGCAGATGGCTCGGACGAGTGGACCCTGCCCGGTGCCCGCCCGGAGTGGCGGGAGAATGTGCTGGCCCGTGCCGAAGCCATGCTGGAGCGGGACAAAAATCATCCTGCCATCCTGATTTGGTCTTGCGGCAACGAGAGCTACGGCGGCAAGACCCTGTGGGAGATGAGCGAATATTTCCGCCGCACCGACCCCAGCCGCCTTGTGCACTATGAGGGCATTTTCTGGAACCGGGAATACCCCGCCACCTCCGATATGGAAAGCCAGATGTACACCCCGGTGGCAGATATCAAAAAGTTTCTGGCAGAGCACCCGGAAAAGCCTTTTATTATGTGTGAGTACAGCCACGCTATGGGTAACTCCAACGGCGGCATTACCGACTACACCGAGTATGCCTACGAAGAGCCGCTGTATCAGGGCGGGTTTATCTGGGAGTACATGGACCACGGCATCGCGGTGACTGACCCGGATGGCAAGCCCGGCTTTGCCTACGGCGGTGACTTTGGCGACCGCCCCACCGACCGGGAATTCTGCGTGGACGGCCTTGTGCTGCCCGACCGCCGCAACACCCCCAAAATGGACGCAGTCAAGGCGGCCTACGCACCCCTGAAGATCACCCTGACCGACACCGAAGCCGTCATCGAGAACCGGAACCTCTTTACCGACCTGAACGCCTATGACCTTGTGTTTGCGTCCTCGGTCAACGGCAAACCGGAACGCCGTGCGGTGCTGCGGGCAGACTGCAAGCCGGGTGAGACGGTGCACATCGCGTTCCCGTTTGCTCTGCCGGAAGCAGGGCTTGCCTGCATGACTGTTGCCGCTGTGCAGCGGGCTGTGCTGCCCGGCATCCCGGCGGGCTATGAAGCTGCTTTTGGGCAGATATGGTACAAATACGCCGAAGCACGGCTCACCGCTGCCGCGCCGGAATTGGTGGAAATGGACTGCAACATCGGCGTAAAGGGCAAAGGCTTCGAGTATATTTTCGGCCGCGGCAAGGGGCTTGTGTCCATCCGCTATAACGGCGTGCAGCTGCTGGACGATACCGTGCGCCCCAACTTCTGGCGGGCCCCCACCAACAACGACGAGGGCTGCGCAGAACCTTTTGCATTTGCCTTCTGGAAAACCGCCGGACTGTATGCCCGCTGCGATAATCTGACTGCTGAAACAAAGGGTGGCTTCGTCACCGTCCGCGCAAACTACACCCTGCCGGATGGGCAGACGCTGCCCATTGATTTTGCCATCGACTGCGCAGGCCGCTGCGACATTACGATGACATGGCAGGGCGAAAGGGCAGAAGTACCGGAGTTCGGGTTGCTCTTCCCGCTGCGCCGGGAGCTGACCGAGGTCTCCTATCAGGGTCTTGGCCCCCGGGAGACCACCGCCGACCGCACCGCAGGCGGCAAGATGGGGGTGTGGAACTACAATGTCCGGCAGGATTTTGCCCAGAACAGCCCGGTCTACCCGCAGGATTGCGGCAGCCGCACCGGCGTGTACAGTGCAACTGTCACCGGCAGCATCCCGGGCATCTGCTTTGCAGGGAACGGAATGACCTTCTCGGCGCTGCCCTATACGCCGCATGAACTGGAAAATGCCCGCCATCTCTACGAACTGCCCCGCGATGACAATAAGACCATCGTGCGCTGCGCTGCCTTCCAGCGCGGCGTGGGCGGCGACAACAGCTGGGGCGCAAAGCCCCATGCGGATGCCTGCTTTGCGGTGGAGAAGGGCATGACGTTCTCGTTCTCCATCCAAAAGCAGAATGGATAATTTATAAAGACCAAAGAGGATGCTGCACTGGTTTCTACCCTTGTGCAACAGCCCCTTTTGACTTCAACTGTATGATGAGCCTGTTCTGCCGACGATAGGTAAATTTGCGTTTGCGCAGCGGCGTTGACGGAAAGTCGGTATCACGTTTGGGCGGCTCATGGGAATTTCAAGATGAATACGCAATCACCGCTCTGCTGATACACCTCTTTCAGATGGGCGGAAAGCTTCATGTTTTCGCTGTAATCCACCGGCACCACAATGACGCTGGGTACCGTCTGCCGGAAGGCTTCCTCGAGGGTGGGGATGAGATCGGCTGCCTTTTCCACCCGGTAGCCCTTGCAGTGCATGGCCTCGGCCAACAGCTTGAAGTCGGGGTTCGTGAAGTCTACGTAGCAGTGCTCGCCGCCGAACTGCTCCTGCTCCTTCCATTTGATGAGGCCGTAGCTGGAGTCCTCCCAGATCAGGGTGACGAAGGGCACCTTCTCGCGCACGGCGGTCTCCAGCTCCTGACTGTTCATCATAAAACCGCCGTCACCGCAGACGGCCAGCACTTTTTTGTCCGGGTTCAGCAGCTTGGCCGCAAAGGCACCCGGAATGGAAAAGCCCATGCTGGCAAAGCCGTTGGAGATCAGACAGGTGTTGGGGGTGTAGCAGTCGTAGTGGCGTGCAATCCACATTTTGTGGGCACCCACATCGCTCACAAGGATATCTTCCCGGCCCATGACCTTGCGCACATCGGCAAGGATGCGGGCAGGCTTCATGGGGCAGCTGTCATCGTCTGCCATGGCGGCGTGCTCGGCCACCATGGTCTCGCGCAGCCGGAGTGCGAATTCCGGTTCGCTGTCCCGGTGGGCGCAGCGCAGGATCTCGTAGATGCTCTCTGAGATATCGCCCACCACTTCCACAGCGGGCTGATACCGCTTGTTGACATCTGCCGGGGCATTGTCGATGTGCAGGATGGTCATATCCGGCCGTGCGCCCCACTTGGCGGGGGCACATTCCACGATGTCGTAGCCGATGGCAATGACCAGGTCGGCCCGGTCGAACAGCTGGTTCACATAGTCTTTCTGGGGGATGCCGATGGTCCACAGGCTGTATTTGTCGTCCATGGGGATGATGCCCTTGGCCATCATGGTGTTCACAACCGGAATGTGCAGCCGGTCTGCCAGCTCGGTGACATCGGCGGCGGTATCAGCGCAGCGGAGGCTCTGCTGCCTGCGATTCAGGCCGAGTTGGATTGGCTGTTTGAGCGCTGCACAGTCATGCCGACGGTCAAGCCGGAGCTGGTGCGCTGCCGCTATGGCAACGATGCCAACCTGATCGGTGCCCTGAAGCTGTTCTTTGAACAGAACCCCGCCTGAACCAGAACAAAATAGGATAGGAGTAGAAACTTATGAGCGTTTTCCGTGATGATTTCCTATGGGGCGGTGCTTGTGCAGCCAACCAGTTCGAGGGCGCATGGGACGTGGATGGCAAAGGCCCCAGTATCCCTGACCTGTGCACCAATGGCTCTCACACCAGCCCGAAATGGGTGACAACTGCTGTCCGCTCCGACCGGCTGTATCCCAGCCATGAGGCCATCGACTTCTACCACCACTACGAGGAGGACATTGCTCTCTTTGCCGAGATGGGCTTCAAGACCTTCCGCACCTCCATCAACTGGACCCGCATTTTCCCCACCGGTATGGAGACCGAGCCGAACGAGAAGGGCCTTGAATTCTATGACAAGGTCTTTGACTGCTGCAAGAAACACGGCATCGAGCCGCTGGTCACCATCAGCCACTATGAGCTGCCCTATGCGCTGGTGGAAAAATACAACGGCTGGGCCAGCCGGGAACTCATCGAGTTCTATATGAACTACTGCAAGGCTATTTTTGAGCGGTACAAGGATAAGGTCAAGTACTGGCTGACCTTCAACGAGATCAACTGCGGCACCATGCCCATGGGTGCGATCCTGGAAACAGGCACCATCCGGGGCTTTGAAGGCCCTACCGACAAGGTGCCGGACAACAAGCAGGAGCGCTTTCAGGCGCTGCATCACCAGTTTGTGGCCAGTGCAGAGGCTGTTCGGTATGCCCACGACCACTACCCTCAGTTCAAGATGGGCTGCATGATCTGCTTTATCACCAGCTACGCACTGACCTGCGACCCGGCCGACGAGATCGCCAACCAGAAGGCCATGCAGATCAGCAACTGGTTCTGCTCTGATATGCATGTCCGCGGCGAGTATCCTTCTTACATGAAGCGCTATTTTGCCGAGAATAACATCACCATCCGGCAGGAGCCGGAGGATGCTGCCATCCTGAAGGCCGGTACTGTCGATTTCTACACCTTCAGCTACTATATGTCCAACTGCATCACCACCCACAAGGATGCCGATGATGTGGGCGGCAACATCATTGCTGGTAAGAAGAATCCTTACCTGAAAGCCTCCGACTGGGGCTGGCAGATCGATCCCGTTGGTCTGCGCTACACCCTCAACGCGATCTACGACCGCTACCGCATTCCCCTGATGGTGGTGGAAAACGGCCTGGGCGCTTACGACAAGAAGGATGCAGACGGAAAGATCCACGACAGCTACCGCATCGACTACCTGCGGGCACACATCGAGCAGATGGCTGAGGCTGTAAAGGACGGTGTAGACCTGATGGGCTACACCCCCTGGGGCTGCATCGATCTGGTGAGTGCCTCCACCGGTGAGATGGCAAAGCGCTACGGCTTCATCTACGTCAACAAGTTTGACGACGGCACGGGTGATCTGAGCCGCGAAAAGAAGGACAGCTTCTACTGGTATCAGAAGGTCATTGCCACCAACGGCGAAGATTTAGGATAACAAAAACAGACCTCCGGGTGCCATGTTTGCAGTACCGGGGGTCGGTCTTTTTGAAAGAAGGAGGTCATTTATGGAAAAGGCATTTTGCTGTGCGCCGGATTTCCCGGTGGTTCAGACAAATTATGGTCCGGTGCGGGGATATCGCTTCCGGGAGATCAGCAGCTTCAAGGGCATCCCGTATGGGCGGGCGGTGCGCTTCCATGCACCCCAGCCGCCCCAGCCTTGGACAGAGCCGCTGGACGCTTCCAGTTACGGCTGCGTCTGCCCTCTGCTGAGCATCGACAAGCCCAGCGGCGAACTGCGTGTGCCCCACCGCTACTGGGTGCAGGATGAGGACTGCCTGAACCTGAACATCTGGACCCCGGCCTGCGATGCCCAAAAGCGGCCGGTGCTGGTCTGGCTCCATGGCGGCGGATTTTTTGCCGGCTCGTCCATTGAGCAGGTGGCCTACGAGGGCGGAAACATGGCGCGGGAAGGGGACTGCGTGGTGGTGTCACTGAACCACCGGCTGAACATCCTGGGCTACTTGGATCTCTCCGATTTTGGGGAGGAGTACGCAAACTCCGGCAATGCGGGTGGGGATGATATCATCCTGGCACTGCGGTGGGTGCGGGACAATATTGCAGCGTTTGGCGGCGATCCCGGCTGCGTGACGGTATTCGGCCAGTCCGGCGGCGGTGCCAAAGTGACAACGCTGCTGCAGACCCCGGCAGCAGATGGCCTGTACCACAGGGCGATGATAATGAGTGGTGTGCTGGAAGGTTTGCTGAACGACAGTGTCGGCAGCGGCAGGGACTGCGTGCAGGCACTGATGCAGGAGCTTGGCGTGCAGACAGCACAGCAGCTGGAAACCGTGCCCTACCACCAGCTGGCGCAGGCTTACCGGAACGTCAGCCCGGCTCTGAAAGCAAAAGGCGCGAATGTGGGCCAAAGTCCCCACCCGAACCGCTTCTATCTTGGAGATCCGCTCCACAACGGCAGTGGGTTTCGGCCCGAGACTGCGGACATTCCGGTGCTGATCGGTACGGTTTATTCGGAGTTCTACGGTTTCTTTGATGGTCTGAAAGGAGTCGGCCCGGAGGAAGCAGTGGGCCTGTCTGCCGCAGAGACCCTGCGGGAGCAGTTCCGCACTGCCTACCCGCACCGCCCGGAGGAAGACCTGCTGCTGGCAGATACCAGCTTCCGCGCCCCCACGATCAAATATGTCCGGGAGCGTGCCAAGGCGGGCGGAAAGGTGTACAGTTATCTGTTTGATCAGGACTTCCCTCTGATGGGAAAAAGTACCCCGTGGCACTGTGCGGATATCCCATTTGTGTTCCACAACACAGAGCTTGTGCCAGTGTGTGCCTTTGAGGGAGCAAAGCAGCTGGAAGCGGAAATTTTTGGCGCTGTGATGCAGTTTGCCCGTACCGGTGCGCCGGGCTGGGCTGCCAGTACGGAGGATGTGGAACAGACCATGCTTTTCGGCCCCCAAAGCCGTCTGGTGCAGAACCACGATCACGCACTGATCGAAGCATTGGCACCCTTCACAGATTTACGGATGAAAAAAGCGACCCGGGCAGGCGGACAGATCCAGCATTAAAAGCGCCGATCAATACGCGGGAATTCCGGGAAACAGAAAGCAGAACAGGCATCCTGCGTTACCGCTTGGCGGTATCGGGCAGGATGCCTGTTCTGCTATGATGATCTTCATTGCATTTTCTATATCCGCAACAGCCTGACGAGATTTCTGGCAGAGTTCATAGCAGATAAAAACAGCGTGCAGCTTTTCTGCATTTTTGCTTGCTGCCTTATCTGTGCGGAATGGATGCTGCACGCGGCATTCAAGGGTCAAACCGGTCTGCATTCTGTAATTGCCACTTGACCCAACCCGTGGTATAATGAAAGAATCGAATACTATGGGAACAAAGGACAGGGGTCAGAACAGAAAATGGCAAAACGAAAGCGAAAAACAACTGCAAAGCGCGCGTCTGCACGCAGAAAAAGCCGGGCCGAGGAGCGGATGCCGGCGGGGCTGGGCACCCTGTTTGTGGGGCTGCTGCTCATCGTGCTGGCGTTCGTGGAGGGGGACTCCGTCTGGAAGAGCGCCCACCAGATCCTATTCGGGCTGTTCGGCTGCGGCAGCTTTGTGCTGGGCGCGGCGGTGTGCTATCTGGCCATCCTCTACACCCGGGGGCAGGACCTGCTGATGCAGGTGTTCAAGCTGTTGCTGGGGCTGATCTTTGCCAGCGGCACGGTCATCGTGTTTTCGGATATCCCCGCCGACCTGACCGCTGCCCAGATGATCGCTGCCTGCTACCAGAACGGCGCAAACGCCTGGCTGGGCGGCGGCGTGCTGGGCACTCTGCTGGGCGGCAACCTGCTCCTGCTCTGCGGGCGGCCTGCGGCCAATCTGGTCATGGCGGTGCTGGCCCTGTGCGCCAGCCTGTATATTTTTGATATCACCCCTGCCGAGTGCTGGCAGTGGCTCTGCAATGTGGGCGGCGGTGTGCATGAAAAAGGCGTGGCGGTCTATGAACAGAACGCCGCCCGCCGTGCTGAGCGCCTTGCGGCCCGGCAGGCGGAAGAGGAGTACTGCGCCGAGGAGCCTGCGGACGATTACGATGACAGTTCCGATGAGGAAGACGTGCCCGGCGGCATTCCGGTGCCCGGGTGGCTGTCCGGCGTGTTCAGCTGGGGCCACAAGGTGACCAAGGAGATGGAGGGCGAAGCGGAACCTGCTCCCGTGGACGATTCTCTGGGCTACGAGCCGCCTGCGCCGGTGGAGCCGGAACCGGCTCCCGCCCAGCCTGCCCCAGCCTTTGAGCCGGTCAAGGTGACCTCCAACCATCCCCGCGCGGCGTTTGATATTGATCTTGGGCCGGATACCTCTGTTTCCGAGGGCGGCAGCGAGCCCATTGAGCCCATCATCATCGGGCCGGGCGGGACCTTTGGGCAGGACCCGCTCCAAAAGGCCCCGCCCCGGGCCATCGTCAAACCGGTGGTGCCGGATGCCGTGGAGACTGCCGCCGAGGATTTCTTCGCGCCCGCCGGATCGCCTGCTCCGGCCCCGGTGGTGAATCCCACCGTGCCGCCTGCGGCCCCGGAAGCCCCTGCGGCTGCACCGGCAGAGCCCGTGCAGCCTGAGATGCCGGTGTTCCAGACCCCCACCCTGCCCACTACGGATGAGCCGGTGGTGCCGGTGCGGGTCAGCGCGGAAAACGCGGTGGCCATGCGCAGTGAACCGGACGAGGACGGCTGGATCAGCATTACCAGCGAACCGGTGGAGGAAAAAGACCTGAACACGCTGGTGGCGGCTGCCATGGAAAAACCCGCCGCAGGCGAGCAGGCTGCCGCCACCGCCCCGGCCGAGGAGCCGGAGGTGGTGGAGACCTTCCAGTATCAGTACCCCAGCATCGAGCTGTTTGAAAAGTCTGCCGAGGAGGGTGACCCCGGTGCCCAGGACGAGCTGAAGGCCAACGCCCAGAAGCTGGTGGACACGCTGGAAAGCTTCGGCGTGCGCACCCGGGTGCTGGATATCTCGCGGGGTCCCTCTGTTACCCGATACGAGGTCCAGCCCATGGCGGGCGTGAAGATCAGCCGCATCACCTCGCTGGCCGATGATATCGCCCTGAACCTTGCCGTGGCCGATGTCCGCATGGAAGCACCCATCCCCGGCAAGCCTGCCGTGGGCATCGAGGTGCCCAACCACAAAAAGACCCCCGTTTTTATCCGCAGTGTCTTTGAAAGCCAGGCCTTCCTGCGGATGACTTCGCCCTTGGGCGTGGCGCTGGGCAAGGACATTGCCGGTGTGGCTCAGGTGGCCGACCTGTGCAAGATGCCCCATCTGCTCATCGCGGGCAGCACCGGCAGTGGTAAATCTGTTTGTGTGAACAGCATCATCATCAGCATCCTGTTCCGCTCCAGCCCCGAGGACGTGAAGCTCATGCTCATTGACCCCAAGGTGGTGGAGCTGGCTGAATACAACGGCATCCCCCACCTGCTGATGCCTGTCATCACCGAGCCGAAAAAGGCAGCGGGTGCTCTGAGCAGCGCGGTGCAGGAGATGGAGCGCCGCTACCACCTGTTTGCGGAAAACAATGTCCGTGACATCAAATCCTTCAACAAGCTGGCGGCCACCGACCCCATGCTGGAAAAGATGCCCTATATCGCCATCATCATCGACGAGCTGGCCGATCTGATGATGGTCGTGGGCAAGGACGTGGAGGATTCCATCTGCCGGATTGCCCAGAAGGCCCGTGCCGCCGGAATGCACCTCATCGTTGCCACCCAGCGCCCCAGCGTGGATGTCATCACCGGCCTGATCAAAGCCAACATCCCCAGCCGCATTGCCTTTGCCGTGTCCAGCCAGGTGGACAGCCGCACCATTCTGGATGGTGCCGGTGCCGAGAAGCTGCTGGGCCAGGGCGATATGCTCTTTATGCCTGTGGGCGCGCCCAAGCCGGTGCGTATCCAGGGCACCTTTGTGCGGGATGAGGAGATCAGCCGCGTGCTGGACTTCATCAAGCAGAGCGCCACCGTCCAGTACGACGAGGCCATGATCGAAGCCATGGAAAAGCACGCCATTCAGGATGGCAAGAAGGGCGCATCCTCTGCAGATGCGGATGAGGAGACCGGCAGCGACCCGATGCTCAAGCAGGCCGTTGAGGTGGTCATTGATGCCGGGCAGGCATCCACCAGCCTGCTGCAGCGCCGCTGTAAGCTGGGTTATGCCCGCGCCGCCCGCATCATGGATGAGATGGAGCAGAAGGGCATCATCGGCCCCTATGAGGGTGCCAAACCCCGCGCAGTTCTCATCAGCCGCCAGCAGTGGCTGGAAATGCAGATGAATCAGCCGGAGGAATAAGAACACAAGCAACACTTCTCTTGGCTCCCTGTCAGGGGAGCAGGCAGAGAGGTTTAACCAGTGAGGAACACTATGGACAACTCTTCCCCAATCTACACCGAATTTCTTCCTATCAGCCGGGCGGACATGGAAGCCCGGGGCTGGGATCAGCTGGACTTTGTGGTGGTGGGCGGCGATGCCTACGTTGACCACCCCAGCTTTGGCACCGCCATCATCAGCCGCCTGCTGGAGGCCGAGGGCTATAAGGTCGGCGTGCTGGCCCAGCCCCGTTATTCCGACTGCGAGGACTTCAAGCGGTTCGGCAGGCCGAAGTACGGCTTTTTCATCGGCGGCGGCAACGTGGACAGCATGGTGAGCCACTACTCCGTGGCAAAAATTCCGCGTGCCGAGGACGAATACTCTCCCGGCGGCATCGGCGGCGCGCGGCCTGACCGCAGCGCCACCGTTTACACCAGGCTGGCCAAGGAGGCCTACCCCGACCTGCCTGTGATCCTGGGCGGTCTGGAGGCTTCTCTGCGCCGGTTTGCCCACTACGATTACTGGCTGGACACCGTTCTGCCCAGCATTGCGGAGGACTCCGGAGCCGATCTCATCAGCTTTGGCATGGGCGAGCACCAGACCGTGGAGATCGCCCGGCGGCTGGCGGCAGGGGAGCCGGTGGAGTCCATCACCGATGTGGACGGCACCTGCTACCTGACCGACTTCGACCACCTGCCTGAAAAGTATGTGGAGTGCGCCGGTTTCCGGAAAGTGGCCTCCGATAAGGTGGCCTACGCCAAAGCCTGCCGCATCCAGATGGACAATCAGGATGTGGTCAGCGGCCAGATCATTGTCCAGAAGCAGAGTGAAAAGTATCTTGTGCAGAACATCCCGGCAAAGCCGCTGGTGCGCTGGGAGCTGGACAAGGTGTATGCGCTGCCCTACACCCGCCGCTACCACCCCATCTATGAGAGCATGGGCGGCGTGCCTGCCATCCGGGAGGTGCAGTTCTCCATCATCCAGAACCGCGGCTGCTTCGGCGGCTGCAACTTCTGCGCCATCCAGCTGCATCAGGGCCGCCGGGTTACCAGCCGCAGTGCCGACAGCATTGTGGCCGAGGCCGAGCGGATGACCCACGAGCCTGATTTCAAGGGCTACATCCACGATATCGGCGGCCCCACCGCCAACTTCCGGTTCCCGTCCTGCCGGGAACAGATGCTGCGGGGCATGTGCAATGGCGGCAAGCACTGCCTGGCCCCCACCACCTGCTCCCACATGATCGTGGACCACAGCGATTACCTCAAGATCCTGCGCCGTGTCCGGGAACTGCCCGGCGTGAAAAAGGTGTTCATCCGCAGCGGCATCCGGTTCGATTACCTGATGGCTGACCCGGACGACACCTTCTTCAAGGAGCTGGTGGAATACCACGTTTCCGGCCAGCTGAAGGTGGCCCCGGAGCACTGCGCCCCCAATACACTGGCCTACATGGGCAAGCCGCCCATCCAGACCTTCAACAAGTTCAAGGATAAGTTCTATGAGCTGAGCAGGAAGGCGGGCAAAAAGCAGTACCTCGTGCCCTACCTGATGTCCAGCCATCCGGGCAGCACCCTGAGCGATGCCGTCTATCTGGCCGAGTATCTCTACAAAAACCACATGCGCCCCGAGCAGGTGCAGGATTTCTATCCCACCCCCGGCACGGTGAGCACCTGTATGTTCTACACCGGCCTTGACCCCTACACCCTCAAGCCTGTGTTCGTGGAAAAGACTGCGGAGGGAAAAGCGCTCCAGCGCGCCCTGCTCCAGTATTACGAGCCCCGCAATGCCGAAAAGGTCATCAAGGCGCTGAAAATGACCCGCAGGGAGGACCTGATCCCGCTGCTGGTGCCCGCCGAGGGCCGCCGCGCGGTCCAGCGCTCTGCCCGCCGGGCCGAGCCTGCCGAGGTGACCATCCACAACGACGGCACCTATACTGTCCGCCCCAACAAGGGCAGGGGAGGCAGGAATCAGAGCCGCGGAACCGCCCCGGCCCGCACCGCAGGCGGCCGCCAGCCCAGCCCCGGCGCACGCTTTGCGCCCAACGGTACGGCACCCCGTAAGCCGAAGAACGATCAACAGAAAGAGAATACAGTGTGGAAAACTTCAAAAAAGAAAAAGTAAGCCTCTGGCGGCGCATTGCCGCTCTGGCTCTTGCGGCGGCGCTGGCCCTTGGCCTTGCCGCCTGTGATGCCTCGGCGGTGGTGCCGGGCAGCAGCACCCCTGCGGTCAGCACTGCCCAGCCTGCCGGAGACGGCCAGACCGCCAATTTTGAGATGCACTTCCTGGATGTGGGGCAGGCCCTGAGCGTGCTGGTGGAATGTGACGGCCAGTATATGCTCTACGACGGCGGCAACGTGGACGATGGCAGCTATGTCGTCTCCTACCTGCAGAATCTCGGTGTGGAGGAGCTGCAGTATGTGTTCTGCTCCCACGCCCACGAGGATCATGTGGGCGGCCTGTCCGCTGCGCTGGCCTATTTCCCGGCAGACCATGTGTACAGCCCCGTGACGGAAGCCTCCACCAAGTGCTTTCAGGACTTCGTCAAGTACACCCAGCAGCAGGGCCTGCAGGTGGAAGTGTCCGCTGCGGGCACAGTCTGGCCGCTGGGCAGTGCCACTGTGACCATGCTGGGCCCTGTGGCGCAGTATGATAATACCAACGATACCTCCATCGTTCTGCGGGTGGATTACGGCTCCACCAGCTTTCTGCTCACCGGCGATATGGAATCGGATGCGGAGCGCGACCTTGTGAACAGCGGTGCCAACCTGAAGGCAGATGTTCTGCAGGTGGGCCACCACGGTTCCGGCACCAGTACGAGCTACATCTTCCTGAACGCCGTCCTGCCCGAGATGGGCATCATCTCCTGTGGTGTGAACAACAAGTACGGCCACCCCCACGAGGAGACCCTGAGCATCCTGCGGGATGCGGGCGTGGATGTTTACCGCACCGACCTGCTGGGGGCCATCGTGATCGGTTCCGATGGACAGAACTATACCATCCGCACCGAGAAAACGGCCACCGATGCCGAGCTTAACCCCACCGACCCGGCGGCAGCGTCCACCGCGCAGCAGGGGTATATCGGCAACGTGAACAGCAAAAAGTTCCACCTGCCCAGCTGTGCCAACCTCCCTGCGGAGAAGAACCAGATCCTCTTCTCCAGCTACGAGGAGGCCATTGCGGCAGGGTACAGCCCGTGCTCGAGCTGCATCAAGTAAAAGCATATCAAACAAGCAGCGCCCTGCCGGGGTAAACCGGCAGGGCGCTGCTGTTTTCTGGGATCATTTTTTTCGCTTCTTGAAATCGACCGGCAGAGTTGTCCACCGCTCCCGGAAGAGGTACGCCGCATCCTTGGGCTGACGCTGGCGGGGGAAGATGCCTTTTTTGTTGCCGTCCACCCGCAGGATGCCCTCGGTGGTCTGGAAATCGGCAAAATTCCACACCAGCTCACCCTGCACGAAATCGTAGTGGTCGAACACGGCGTGGGTCATCTCCAGATATTCATTCTGGTACTCGGCGCTCCACATCACACTGGGGAGCTTGTGTGCACCGCTCAGGTTGTCGGTGCCGTACTCAGTGAAGATGAGCGGGCGGCCATGCAGGACTTTTGCCCAGCCGTCCATTTCATGGCGGAAGGCGGCTTCGGCATCTGCCAGCCCGGCCCCGCCCAGTACATACCAGCCGTAGTAGCGGTTCAGGCTGACGAAATCGGCAAAGCGCTGGCCCTTGCTGGTGTCGGGCAGGCTGGTCATCAGGACCGTATAAGTACGGGGGCGCTTCTGGGGGTCGAGGCGGCGGGCCAGCTCGAACAGGGGCTTGAAGTATTCCTCGGTGCCCGCGCTGGTGCACTGAGGCTCGTTGAGCAGGCTCCATGCGATGACCGAGGGGTGGTTTTTGTCCCGGTCGATCATATCGGTCAGGGCTGCCTTGTGGTTCTTGAGCAGCGCAGGCGTGGTCTCCTTCTCAAAAAAGCCCTGCTGCCTGCCGTTGCCCTGATTGGCGGCCAGGAAGTTGGCTGTGCTCTGCATAAAGCCCACGGCGGGGACTTCGTCAATGATGAGGAAGCCCTCCTCATCGGCCATCTGGTAGATCTCCTCGGCGTAGGGGTAGTGGCTGGTGCGGAAGCAGTTTGCGCCGATCCACTTCATCAGCTCGAAATCCCGCTTGACGGTGGGCAGGTCGAGCCCGCGGCCCCGGATGTCGGCATCCTCGTGCCGGCCGAAGCCCCGCAGATAGACCGGGCTGCCGTTGAGCAGGAAACGCCCGTGCCGGATCTCAAAGGTGCGGATGCCGATCCGGTCCAGATACTCGTCCACCACCGCGCTGCCCTCGTGGATGCGGATGACCAGATCGTAGAGATAGGCGGCGTGGACATTCCACAGCTTGGCGTTTTTGACCACCAGCGTGCCGGTGGTGCCGGAGCTTTCGGCCACCCGGGTGGTGCCGTCGTAAAGCTCCACAGTCACGGGGTGGGGGCCGTTGGTGGACACGGTATAGTCGATCTCGGCCCCGGTCTCGGTCAGGCGGTATCGGGTGGAATAGTCCAGCACCCGCTCCTTGGGCAGGGCCATCAGCCAGACGGGCCGGTGGATGCCGGCGTAGTTGTAAAAATCAAAGTAGGGTGCGGCGATCTTTCTGCCGTCTGCAAGGGTGCGGGTGGTGCCTGCGGGCAGCATCGTCTCGCTGAGCTCGTTGTTCGCCAGAACACTGAGCTTGTTGAACTGATTGTAGCGCACGATGTTGGTCACGGTGGCATCAAAGGGCAGGAAGCCGCCCTCGTGCTGGGCCACCTCCACGCCATTGACGAAGACCCGGGCCCGGTGGGTGACCGAGCCAAACCGGAGAACGATGTCCCAGCCGCTCCATTCCGCAGGGACAAAAAAGCTGGTCTCATACCAGAAATCACCGCAGTATTCGCGGGAGGCCTTGTCGGTGAACAGGTCGCAGAAGGAGGCGGGCACCGGCATGGAAAGAGAGGAGGGTAGGTCGAGCGCCCATCCGGCCTCCACACCCTTGCTCTCGGGGTCGAAGCTGAAACGCCACATCCCGTCCAGGCCGATGAGACGGCGGGTGGTGGTAGCGCGGGGATACAGCAGGGAGCGGTTCATCAGGATGACCTCACATTCATCAGCCCGGCGGCATTTTGCGTGCCACAGGGGCGTTTATTGTCTTTGTACCCAGTATGACAGAAATTTTATAAAAGGGATAGAAAGATTTTTGAATAAATCCAGACTTTTTTCAGGAAAACAGGCGCTGCTCTGGGCAGAATACCTATTATCTCCGGCTTGGTTTAAAAACTTCCGTAAAGAGTGCCACAAAAAGTGAATGCTGGGAAAAAGCGGAAAAAACAGAATGTGAACGAACTGTGAAAATGTACAAAAACAATACCTTAAAATTGTACGAATTCACCTAAAAAATATTCTAACATTTTTTGATAAAAGTTTGTCATAATATTGGAGTACAAACTTGGATACAGCAGAAGAAACGCTGTACCGTTTGAATTGACCACCGAAGGAGAATACAATGGCAAATGAAATGCAAAAGACCACCCCGTTTGGGATGCGGGACAAGGTCGGCTATATGTTCGGCGATTTCGCCAACGATTTTACTTTTATCCTGTCGTCCAGCTTCCTGATGAAGTTCTATACCGACGTGATGGGCGTGAGCGCCGGTGTTGTGGGCATGATCATGATGATCGCCCGCTTTGTGGATGCCTTTACCGATGTGACCATGGGCCAGATCGTGGACCGCTCCAAGCCCACCAAGGACGGCAAATTCCGCCCCTGGCTCAAGCGGATGTGCGGCCCTGTGGCCATCGCATCCTTCCTCATCTTCCAGTCCGGTCTGGCCGGGATGTCCTACGGCTTCAAGGTGGCATGGCTCTTTGTGACCTATATCCTGTGGGGCTCCATCTTCTACACCTCCGTCAACATCCCTTACGGCTCCATGGCCTCCGCCATCTCCGCTGACCCCAAGGATCGCGCAGAGCTGTCCACCTGGCGTACCATCGGCAGCACCCTGGCCAGCCTTGTGATCGGCGTTGGCACCCCCATGGTGGCTTACGTCACCGTCAATGGTCAGACCGTCCTCTCCGGCAGCCGCATGACCATCATTGCGGGCGTTTTCTCTGTCTGCGCCATCCTCTGCTACCTGCTCTGCTTTAACCTGGTGCGTGAGCGTGTGGATGTGCCTGCCAACAACAGCAAGATGGACATTGGCAAGATGCTCAAGAGCGTGTTCACCAACCGTGCCCTGCTGGGTATCATTGCTGCCGCCCTCTTCCTGCTGCTGGCCATGCTGACCATGCAGGGCATGGCAGGCTATGTGTTCCCCAACTTCTACGGCAGCGCCGCCGCCCAGTCTACCGCTTCTCTGCTGAGCAGCGTGCTGATCCTGCTCGTCTGCGCACCCTTTGCCTCCAAGCTGGCCAGCCGGTTCGGTAAAAAAGAGCTGGCCACCGTATCCTGCATCGTGGCCACGGTGCTGGAGGTCATCTGCTTTGTTCTCAAGCCCACCAATGTCTGGGTCTATGTCGGCTTCTTCTGCGCCGCCTTCATCTGCCTGGGCTTCTTCAACACCATCATCTGGGCAATGATTACCGATGTCATCGATGATTCCGAGGTCCGCAACGGCATCCGTGAGGACGGCACCATCTATGCGGTCTACTCCTTTGCCCGCAAGCTGGGTCAGGCGTTCTCTTCCGGCCTGACCGGCGGCCTGCTGACCATGATCGGTTACAGCGCTGCCACTGCCTTTGACCCGGAGGTCACCATGGGCATCTTCAACATCTCCTGTATTGCCCCCGCCATCGGCTTCGTGGCCGTGGCCCTGAGCCTGTTCTTCATCTACCCCCTGACCAAACAGAAGGTGGAAGAGAACGTGGCCGCACTGGCACAGCGCCATAATAAGTAAGGAAACGGATCAAGCCGCCCACGGGAAATTCCTGTGGGCGGCTTGTTTCTGCTTCAAAATTGATGTATACTAATATATCAGGAATGACACAATGGCACGAGCGGAACAACAGGAAAAAGGAGCGGTGTACGATGCGGGTGGATCCTTTGCAGATCCTTACAAAGCTGGCAGCGGTGCAGAATATCCCGACCCGGCGGGTTACCCCGCCCTTTGAGGGGTTGGAAGAGTTTGACTACGGCCTGCGGCGATCGCTGGACCCCCAGTTCGACTGGCAGGAGTTCGGCCAGCTGCTGCTGGACAGCACCCCTGAAAATACCCTGCTGCTGGTGGAGGGCACCTTTGAGCTGCACTTTGCCCTGTTCCGCATCCCCGATGAAAAAAACACGGTCTTTCTCATTGGACCCTGGACGGTGGGCCCCCGCACCCCGAGCGCCCGCAAATGGGTCAGGCGCTATCTGGGGGAAGCCGGAGAGGCCGCTGTGCAGGAGTACTACAACGGCGTGAAGATCCTGGAGGCCAGTGATTTCTATGGAGCCTTGCGGGTTGTGGTGGATACGATGTTCGGCTGCACTGTCCCGGTGCAGGAGCTGAAGGAATTCCTGCCCTTCCAGTTCCACCCGGATACCCGCTATTTCCACGAGCCGGAGTTCCAGAAGGAGATCCCGGTCACCATGCTGGAGCAGCGGTATGAATCGGAGAACCGCATTCTGGACGCGGTGGCCCGGGGCGATGAGGAAGCCGCCATCGAGGCCATGCATCAGCACTCCCGCTTTACCTATGGCGGCCGGTTCGAGGGGACGCTCTACCAGCAGAAGAACAAGATGATCGTGCTGAACACCCTGCTGCGCAAGGCCATTGAGCCCAGCAAGGTGCATCCTTATTATATTGATGCCATTTCCAGCAAGTACAGCCGCATCATTGAGGAAGCCAACGAGGTGCCCAACGAGATGATGTGGCAGATGACGCGGGATTACTGTGCCTATGTCCGCCGCTACTCGCTGAAGGAGTATTCGCCCGCGGTGCAGAAGGTGATGAACTACGTCAACCTGAACGTGGCCGAGCCGCTGACGCTGAAAAGTCTGGCCGCCATGTGCTTCATCAGCCCATCGTACCTGTCGGCATTGTTCAAGCAGGAGACCGGCAGCACTCTGATCGATTATATCAACACCCAGCGCGTCAACCGCGCGGCCCAGCTGCTGGTGCAGAACAACCACACCATTGCCGCTGTGGCCGAGGAAGTGGGCATTCTGGACGTGAATTATTTTACAAAGATCTTCAAAAAGACGCTGGGAGTCACCCCCACCCGCTACCGCCGCGAACACAAAGAAAAGTGAAAAATGAAAAAAATGCCCGGTTTTTCCCGGAAATGTACGTTTTGTGCAAAACTCCCGGGAAAAAACGGGCATTTTCTGTACGGAGAAATTTGTTGCATGAACAGAACGATGTTGTAACCATTTTGAAAGGATTTATGGATTTTTGGCATGGAATTTGGATGTATGTTGCATTTTCGACTGATTTTGTACTTGATAGCAAAAAGAATGTTGTACACAACAATATCAACTGTGAAGAATGCACAAAGAAACGACCGGAATCTTGTGAACTTGTCCCATTGCGAATGATTTTCCAGACGGTTATAATACAAACAGAAACCATGGAACATACATGTAAGTATATCCCATGAGATGCTGTGATATGCGAATGAAGGAGAACAAGATTATGAAAATGATTTCCCGTCGTGACTTTATGAAGGCTTCTGCTGTTGTGGGTGCTGCCGGCGTTCTGACCGCCTGCGGCGGCTCCTCCAGCTCCACTGCTGCTTCCTCCACCGCTGCTTCTTCTGCAGCTGCTTCTGCAGCTGCTTCTGAGGCTGCAACCGGCAGCGCAAACGTCGGTGTCTGCATCTATCAGTTTGCTGATAACTTTATGACCCTGTACCGCACCGACCTGGAAGAGTACCTGAAGGATAAGGGCTACGCCGTGACCATCGTTGATGGCAAGAACGACCAGAACACCCAGACCGAGCAGATCAACACCTTCCTGCAGCAGGGCGTTGACGTTCTGATCATCAACCCTGTTCAGACCACTTCTGCACAGACCATCGTGGATACCATTTCTCCCTCCGGCACTCCCATCGTCTTCATCAACCGTGAGCCCGAGAAGGCTGTTCTGGATTCCTACGCAGGCAAGTGCTGCTACGTTGGCGCTGACGCACGTCAGTCCGGTACTTACCAGGGCGAGCTGATCCTGGAGACCGAGACCCAGGGCGATATCAACGGCGACGGCAAGATCACTTACATCATGTGCAAGGGCGACCCCGAGAACATCGATGCTCAGTACCGCACCGAGTACTCCATCAAGGCTCTGACCGATGCCGACAAGGAAGTGGAGTGCCTGTACGAGTACCTGGACAACTGGGATCAGACCACCGCACAGCAGGACGTTGCAAACGCTCTGGCACAGTACGGCGAGAAGATCGAAGTTGTGTTCTGCAACAACGACGCAATGGCTCTGGGTGCTCTGCAGTCCATCGAGCAGGCTGGCCGTACCGTTGGCAAGGACATCTACCTGGTCGGTGTTGACGCACTGAAAGAGGCTGTCCAGAACGTTGTTGACGGCAAGATGACCGGTACCGTTCTGAACGACGACGTGGGCCAGGCTACCAAGGCTGCCGAGGCTACTCAGCTGTTTGTTGAGGGCAAGGACGTTGAGGAGTACTACTGGGTCGACTACGTCAAGGTTACTACCGAGAACGCAGCACAGTACCTCTAATTCCTGTAGCACAAAACTCACGTTTGCAAGGTACGCAGTGAGTCCTATGGCTTGGTAAAAGCTTAAAAGCGCGTGCGTGCGAGATTTCTCTCGGGCGCACGCGCCTTCTTTTGGAAAGGACGCACCGCGCGGCCTGCAAATTGCAAGATAAGGAGGCTCTGCGGAATGTCAGAATACCGTCTGGTAATGAAAGGCGTGGTCAAGACCTTCCCCGGCGTAAAAGCGCTGGACCACGCGCAGTTGGAGCTCCGCCCCGGTAAAGTTATGGCCCTGATGGGCGAAAACGGTGCCGGTAAGTCCACCCTGATGAAGTGCATGTTCGGCATTTACAAGATGGACGAGGGCGAGATCGAATACGAGGGAGAAAAGGTCGTTATTGCGAACCCGTTGGAAGCACTGGGCCGCGGCATTGCCATGGTGCATCAGGAGCTGCAGCCCATCCCGGCCCGTACCGTGGCTGAGAATATCTGGCTGGGCCGCTACCCCACCAAAAAGGTTGGCCCCATCACCATTGTGGACCACAGTAAAATGTATGCCGATACCGATGCACTGCTGAAGAAGCTGAAGCTGCAGATCAATTCCCACGCAAAGCTGGGCAGCCTGAGCATTGCCCAGATGCAGATGGTGGAAATTGCAAAGGCTGTTTCCGCAAACTGCAAGGTGCTGATCCTGGACGAGCCCACCTCCTCCCTGACCGCCAACGAAGTGGAATCGCTGTTCCGCATCATGCGCGAGCTGAAGGAGCAGGGCGTTGCACTGGTTTACATCAGCCACAAGATGGATGAGATCAAGGTCATTGCTGACGAAGTGACCATCATGCGTGACGGCCATTACATCGGCAAGTGGGACGTTGCCAACATGACCAAGGAGCAGATCATCGCCAAGATGGTCGGCCGTGAGCTGTCCAATCTGTTCCCGCCGCTGGAGAACCACCCCTCCGAGGAAGTGATGATGAAGGTGGAGGACTTCACCTCCATCCATCCGCGCTCCTTCCGCCATTGCAGCTTTGAGCTGAAAAAGGGCGAGATCCTGGGCGTGGCTGGTCTGGTGGGCGCACAGCGCACCGAACTGATGGAAGGCATCTTTGGTCTGCGTGCACACACCTCCGGCAGGGTGTGGATCAAGGGCGAAGAGGTCCACATCAAGCAGCCCCGCGATGCCATCCGGAAGAGCGTGGCTCTGCTGACCGAGGACCGCCGCGCAACCGGCATCATGGGTGTGCTGAGCGTGGCCGATAACATCTCCATTGCATCGCTGGATGCCCTGCGCAAGGGCCCCATCATGCTGGATGACAAGAAGATTTTGGATCTGGTGGCGACCAATAAGGAAAAGATGGCCATCAAGGTGCCCAGCCCCAAGACCCAGATCAAGAGCCTGTCCGGCGGCAACCAGCAGAAGGTGCTGATCGCCCGCTGGCTGGCAAATAACCCCGATGTCCTGATCCTGGACGAGCCCACCCGCGGCATCGACGTTGGTGCAAAGTACGAGATCTACTGCATCATTGCCGATCTGGCCAAGCAGGGCAAGAGCATCATTATGATCTCCTCTGAAATGAGCGAGATCATTGGCATGTCCAACCGCGTCATGGTCATGTGCGATGGCCGCGTCACCGGCTTCATCGACGGCAAGGACGCGACCCAGGAGAACATCATGGAGCTGGCTACCCAGTTTGAGACCGCGCCCGAAACGGCAGCGGCCAATCAGTAAACAAGGAGGCTGTCTATTGTGGAAGCTACCAAGAAATTAACGGGTAAATCCGTAAAGAAATGGCTGGGCAACAACGCCATTATCGTTCTGATGCTGCTCGTCTCTCTGTTCGTCGGCATCATCCATCCGAACTTTTTTGCACCTGCAAACCTGATCAACCTGTTCAAGAATGTGTCCATCCGCTACATCATCGCGCTGGGCATCTCCGGCTGTCTGATCACCACCGGCAACGACCTGTCCGCAGGCCGTCTGGCTGGTTTTGCTGCCTGCCTGGCCTGCATCTTTGCGCAGACCGAGGGCGCTGCCGGTAAGTTCTACCCCAACATGCCCACTCTGCCCACCCCTGTGGTGTTCATTC
Source organism: Faecalibacterium sp. Marseille-Q4137 (assembly GCF_017377535.1). Lineage (NCBI taxonomy): Bacteria > Bacillati > Bacillota > Clostridia > Eubacteriales > Oscillospiraceae > Faecalibacterium > Faecalibacterium sp. Marseille-Q4137. The sequence continues at coordinate 135,287 of NZ_JAFREK010000002.1, read as the reverse complement.
TGGTCATTGCCATCTGCGCCATTGTGGGTCTGTGCAACGGTCTGGTCGTTTCTTACCTGAAGGTCCAGCCCTTTATCGCTACCCTGGGTATGCAGCAGGTCGTCTACGGTATCTGCCTGGTCTACACCGGCGGTACCCCCATCGGCTCCCTGAACAAGAACTTTACCTCTCTGGCCTCCAACACCATCCTGAAGGTCCCCGTGCTGATCTGGATCGCCCTGGTCGTGGCTGTGTGCTTCTGGTTCCTGTACAACAAGACCCGTCACGGCAAGTACATGTACGCCATCGGCGGCAACGAAGCTGCTGCTGAGGTTGCCGGTGTCAACGTTTATGCCACCAAGATCCGCATCTACATCCTGGCCTCCTGCATGTTCGGTCTGGCAGGCTGCCTGCTGGCTGCAAAGTCCGGCGGCGCATCCGTCAACACTGCAATGGGCTATGAGCTGGATGCCATTGCGGCTTCTACCATCGGCGGCGTTTCCACCACCGGCGGTGTCGGCACCGTGCCCGGCATCCTGGTCGGCGTTCTGGTCTTTGAGCTGATGAAGGTCGCTCTGCAGTTTATGAACGTCAACTCCTCTTACACCTATATCGTCCAGGGCCTTGTCATCATCGTGGCTGTGGCCATCGATATCCGTAAGTACCTGGCAAAGAAGTAACCCCTCATTCGCATACAGCAGAAGCCCCCCCGCCGGTTCTCCCGGCGGGGGGGCTTCTGCTGTTATTTTCCCAGCTGCCGCTGCTGCAGGCGGTATTGGCGGGGTGTCAGCCCTTCCTGCTGCTTGAACAGGCTTCCAAATAGCCCTCCGCGTTTTCTCGCCCACTCTCCGAAAAAAGTTGGAGAACTTTTTCTTTTTCGTTGAATTGCACAAGAACGTGCCTCCTTGTTTGGCAGTTGCGTTGAATTTATGAACGTTCTTTGAATTTTGATATTTTCCTTCAATTTATTATAACATAGCTCCCGGAAGAGTGGTATACTACAAGCCAGAAACAGTGCTGTTATGTTCGGAAAACAAAGATCGGTGAATGAGGTGTGTCTTATGAGTGTTTACGAAAAAATTTCCGGTTTTGCGGATGAGATCAGCCAGGACTTTGACCAGCAGCTCAAAACTGTGACGGATCTGGGGATGAAGTATATCTGCATCCGCAGCGCCGAGCACAAGGGCATTGCCGATTACACCCCCGAGGAAGTACGCACCGTTCTTCTGCCAAAGTTACAGGCCGCAGGTGTGGGCGTTTCCAGCCTGGGTACGGCCATCGGCAAGGTGGAGGTGGACGATGAAGAGGGCTTTGCCAAGCAGCTGGAGCAGCTGGAAACACTCTGCGAAACGGCCAAGCTGCTGGACTGCTCCTTCATCCGGATGTTCAGCTTCCTCATCCCCAAGGATGCCGATGCAGACAGCTATACCGATGTGGTGCTGGATAAGCTGCGTCAGTTTATCCGGATCGCGGAAAAGCATGACATTGTGCTGCTCCATGAAAATGAGAAGGGCATCTACGGCGACACCGGTGCCCGCTGCAAATTGCTGTTCGACCGGCTGGCCTGCCCCCACTTCAAGGCGGCGTTCGATTTTGCCAACTTTGTTCAGTGTGAGCAGGACACCGCGGAGTGCTGGGAATTGCTCCATGACCAGATCGCTTATATCCACATCAAGGATGCTCTGCCCGGCTACCTGCTGAATGTGCCCGCAGGCACCGGCCTTGGCAAGATCCCTGAGCTGCTTCGCCGTGCTTTCTGCGAGGAGGGCTACCACGGCTTCCTGACGCTGGAGCCCCACCTGGCAATGTTTGATTTCTTTGCACCAGGAGCCAAAGGCGGTAAGAGCCAGAAACTCCAATTTGAGAATAACCCGATCGTCGAGAAGATGAAGTCCGAGATGGCCGAGCCGGGCCGCCCCAAGGACGGCGCAGAAGCTTACGCCACCCAGTATCATGCACTGGTCGAGATCCTGAATCCCATTCTCAATTGATATCCACTCTCCGTTTACCATAAGCTGCCACAACAGAAGCCCCCCGCCGGGAGAACCGGCGGGGGGCTTCTGTTGTTTGCGGCAAAAAAGCTGGGCCCCATGCTGTCAGCAGCTTTTCATTTGGAATATGGCAATATTTTGCGGCTTGTCAGTCACTGGCAGGCCGCTTTTTTCTTTGTCAAAGGCAGTTTCGTGAAAATGACCGAAAGAGGAACCCTGATTTGTGAATATCAACAAAAGTTTTCAAAATACTTGATTTTAATTTAGGGGGGGGGGGGTATAATGAAATGACAAAAAATTCCTTTGAGAACAAAGCACTCAGCAACCTGGCTGAGACCTGCAATGCGGAGAATGGAACCTACAGGGGAGGTGACAGTGCGGTAGGAATCTGGAGGGTTCCTTGCGGGGAATCCGTTGCAAAAATGCAAATAGTGATGAAAGGAATGAAGAAAGTTGAAACAGAAAAGTCAAAACCGGTTTTTTGCGGCCCTGCTGGCAGTGGCAATGATGCTTCAGATGCTTCCCATGCTGGCTTTTGCGGATGGCACGACCGGCACCGGAGAAACGTATGTAGCATGGAACGAAAGTAAGAAAAATAAGGGCTATACGTCTTTGGAAGATGCTGTGAAAGAGGCAGATAGCGGTAATACCATCATCCTTGGCGAGGGCAATTATACACTGTACAATATCCCCAGCGATGGTACGACCAAGAATAAAGACCTGACCTTTGTGGGTAAGGGGCCTGACAAAACGACCTGGCGGATCGGTCCTACGGTGCTGAACCCGGCGTTTTTTGGCAAAGAGTATAACGGCGATTACAGCTTTGATGGTGCCGGAAAAATTACCTTCAAAAATATGACGCTTGGCACCGGCAGCGCAGATTATCTGGGCTTCATCCGTCCGGATCAGACTGTGGTGGATCACTGCGAAATCTACGGCAAGACCTTCTACTGGGGTTATACCAGTGCAGTGTTCACTGATACGACCTTCTATGCTCCAGATAAAGATTATGCGATCTGGACGTATAGCTCCCCGACCATGATATTTGATAACTGCACCTTTAATACAACGGGAAAAGCAGTCAATGTTTACACGGATTTCAGTGCAGGAAAACATGACATTACGGTTTACTTTAACAACTGCACCGTGAATTCCTCCATCCTCAATAAACAAGCGCTGAATATCAACGACAGCAACATGCGTCCCTATAAGTACATCATTCATATCGACAATCCCCAGACCATTGATGCAGCCCTGAGTAATACGACCTGCTCGCAGCTGTTCGGCTTTAAAGAGGACAAAAGCACTGGCTTTACGGGCAACACTGGCTATACGGACGTGTATCTGGGCGGCGATCTGGTCTGGACAAACGGCAAGATGAAGACGCACTCCTATACCGTTGGTGAGAAGGAGGATGCCTATGAAATTACCGGCCGTTCGGATTGGACACCGAGCGTTGAGCGTGTTGATGAGTGTGAAGTGACAAAAACCTGCAAGTACTGTGGCTGGACGAAAAAAGAATTGGAACATGCCAGTGTGTACCGCCTCCAATACAACCTGAATGAAGGCGTTGGCGACGAAACTGCCAACTACAACGATGCTTTCTACCGTGAAAATGAGAGCGTGACGCTTGCAGCGAAGCCCACACGAGAAGGCTACCAGTTTGCTGGATGGCTGAGCCTTAACGGTAAGCTCTATAAAGCTGAGAGTGAGCTTGTCCTGACGGGTGATGAAGTGTTTACGGCATACTGGAAGAAGGATGAGCCTGTCGTCAATCATACCCTGACCGTGACCGGCGGCACCTTTGCTGTGAAAGACGGCGACATTGATGTGACCGATACACTGGAAACCAGCACCGATGAGGCCAGCGGCAAGCAGACCTGCCTTGTGCCGGATGGCGCAGAAGTCACCGTGACGCTGGACCAGACGAAGGTTCCCGAGGGTATGGTGTTTGATCTTTGGTCTACCGGCAAGTTTGACCTGCCGCTGGATCAGGATTGCAAGGCAGAGTCCATTACCTTTACCATGAATGGTGATGTGGATGTGGCCGCACAGTACCGCAGCGCTGACATTGAGGATGGTTCTGATGTTGTTGGCCCCATCATTGTCGGTACGGCTGTTGTGGCTGGCGGCGCACTGGTCGGCTACACGCTGGGCACCGATCTTGTGGGCCAGATGTGGGGTCTGCCTTACTTCCCCAGCAACCGCAGTGCTCTTGCAATGATGCTGTGGGAGGATGCAGGCAAGCCTATGCCGGAATCTGAGATCCTCTACCCCGATGTTGGCCAGGAAGAACAGGATATGGATCTGCAGCATGCTGCCCGCTGGTCCATGGAGCACGACCTCATGCCTGACCTGAACGATCAGGATACAGAGCTGCCCCCTGAACAGGTGAAGTTCTATCCGGACAACATGGTTACCAAGATCAGCGTGTTGCGTGCTTGGAAGAAGGCACAGGACCTCAAGCAGAACGCGCAGTAAAATTTGACATCCTCTGATATTTCCCAAACACGGCAGGAGCGCCCCACCGGGTCATACCGGCAGAGCGCTCCTGCTGTGTTTCTGTTAAGCTTCAGGAAAGGGGAACACACCCCACTCAGCGGCCCACGATGAGGTCGCGGCGGCAGCGCAGGCCGACCGTCAGGAAAGCGCTGTCGCCCAGCTGCCGCAGCACCACCCGCTGGGTGTCGGTCTGGCCCTCGCACAGCAGGGAAAGGTTCAGGGTGGTGGAGCCCTTCTCCGTGGTGAGCACCAGCGTGGACACGCCCTGCTCCATCAGGGCCTTCATGTCCTGAATGGTGGTGCGGAAGGTGGCGGCGCAGTCCGGCACGTCCAGCGTCAGGACACGGCCCTCCTGCCGGGCGGTGTAAAGGACCTGACGGCCCAGCAGACCCTTGACGGTGTACCGGGCTTCGGTGGTCTTTGCCCCGTCAGCGGAGATCAGCATGATGTCGCCCTGAATGGGGTCACCCTCCGGTGCGCCGTAGCCGCCGTAGGCGGGGTCGGTCTCGCCCACGGCAACGTCACCGCTGTGCAGCGCGATCTCGCCCTGAAGCATTACGCTTTCGTCCTGCGGGGGCAGGTAGCCTGCAACAACGGTGTCATCGGCGGCAGCCGCAGCGGCAGGCTCCTCGGCAAATGCGCCGACGCTCATGGGGATGGCAAGGGACAGCACCAGGGCTGCGGCAATGGCCTGACGGCCCAGCATTGTATTCAGAATCTTCATAAAAAATATACCTCCTGTACTATGGACGAAAAACCGCCCGTTCTGTAATGAATACGGAACGGGCGGCTTGTTTATTGCAGGGGGATTGAAAAATTTAGCGGGCTCGCCCTCTCAGTCATTGCTCCGCAATGCCAGCTCCCCCAAAGGGGGGAGCCAAGAGCGGGTTCAGGGCGGCATCAGCTATCATTTCGGTTTAAGATCTCCATGAACTCGTCACCGGTGATGGTCTCTTTCTGGTACAGATACTGGGCCAGCTCATCCAGCTTTGCGCGGTTGTCGGTCAGGATCTGCACAGCCTTGGCGTGCTGGGCCTTGACCAGCTCCACCACCTTCTGGTCGATCTCGCACTGGGTCTGGGCAGAGCAGGCAAGGGAAGTGTCGCCGCCCAGATACTGGTTGTTGACGGTCTCCAGTGCCACCATGTCAAACTCATCGCTCATGCCGTAGCGGGTCAGCATGGCGCGGGCCAGCTTGGTGGCCTGTTCGATATCATTGGAAGCACCGGTGGTGATGGAGTGGAACACCACTTCCTCGGCGGCACGTCCGCCGGTGAGGGTGGCGATCTTGTTTTCCAGTTCCTCCTTGTTCATCAGGTAGTGGTTGCCCTCGTCCACCTGCATGGTATAACCCAGAGCACCCGAGGTGCGGGGGATGATGGTGATCTTCTGCACGGGGGCGGAGTGGGTCTGCTTGGCGGCGACCAGAGCGTGGCCGATCTCATGGTAGGCTACGATGCACTTTTCGTGGTCGGTCAGGATGGAGTTCTTCTTCTGGTAGCCTGCAATGACCACCTCGATGCTCTCCTCCAGGTCAGACTGGGTCACGCTCTTGCGGCCTGCACGGACGGCCCGCAGCGCGGCCTCGTTGACGATGTTGGCCAGCTCGGCACCGGACGCACCGGAGGCCATCCGGGCCACGGTGGTAAAGTCGATGCCCGGGGCCAGCGCGACCTTCTTAGCGTGGACCCTCAGGATCTCCTCGCGGCCCTTGAGGTCGGGCAGCTCCACGGGCACCCGGCGGTCAAAGCGGCCGGGGCGGGTCAGGGCAGGGTCAAGGGATTCGGGGCGGTTGGTGGCGGCCAGAATGATGACACCGGTGTTGCCCTCAAAACCATCCATCTCAGTCAACAGCTGGTTCAGGGTCTGCTCGCGCTCATCGTTGCCGCCGTATTGGCCGCCGCTGCGCTTTTGGCCAATGGCATCGATCTCATCGATAAACACGATGCAGGGGGCTTTCTCCTTGGCCTGCTTGAACAGGTCGCGCACCTTGGAGGCACCCATGCCCACGAACATCTCCACGAACTCGGAGCCGGAGATGGAGAAGAAGGGCACGTTGGACTCACCGGCCACAGCCTTGGCCAGCATGGTCTTGCCGGTGCCCGGAGGGCCCACCAGCAGGATGCCCTTGGGCATCTTGGCACCAATGCTCTCATACTTGCTGGGGTCATGCAGATAGTTGACGACTTCCTGTAAGTTTTCCTTGGCCTCGTCCTCGCCGGCCACATCCGCAAAGCGGATGCCTGCCGTGGACTGCACATAGACCTTGGCGTTGGATTTGCCCATGCCGCCAAACATCATGGAGCCCGGGCCGCCGCCGGCCTTTTCCATCAGCTTTTTGTTCATCTGGTTGCCGATGGCCGAGAACAGGATGATAGGCAGGACGAACCAGATCAAAAAGTTCAGCACCGGCGAGGACTGCTCCACGATCTCGCTGGAGAAGGTGGCTCCGGCATCGTACAGCCGCTCGGTCAGGCCGGTGTCGTTCATCAGGCCGGTCTTGTAGACCTGCGTCTCGTCCTTATCGGTAAAGATGATCTGGTTGGATTCAATGTCCACACGGCCGATGTTCTTCTCCTCGGTCATGGTCATAAAGGTGCCGTAGTCTACCTCTTTGATCTGGCGCTCCTCCATCCACGGCAGCAGCACAAGGTTGAGGAGCAGCAGCATCAGCAGCACGAGGGCGTAATAGATCGCCAACGGCTTGCGCGGTGTCTTGACTTCTTTCATAGGATTTCCTCCTCGGTAAACGGCCTCGCCCTCTCAGTCTGCTTCGCAGCCAGCTCTCCCAAAGGGAGAGCCTTTGACAAATCGGTCAGGGGCCTTATTCTTTCGATAAGCTTATCTTAACACAACGAAAATTAACAAAAAAGCTTTTCGAGGGCTTGTTTCCAAAAACTTCCCAGATTCTTAACAAACCCCGAAGCCTGGCGGGAGGGAAGCGGGGGAATGCCCTAAGCAAGTGTCCGCTGGGGTGGGACCCTGTTGCCGCAGGCAATAGGGCGGGCGATGGAATGGCCTGCAACGACAGCGACCGCCGCCAGTGGCGGATGCAGGGAACTGTTGTTGGGGCCGCGGCCAGCAAGACGCAAGCGTAAGCGATGCGAATGCTGGGAGCCGCAACCCGATTTCACTTGCGTGGGCATCTCCCGCTTTCCCAGCGCTCTACGATTCGATGCGGAAAGCGCAAAATTTGGAAAATTGTGCCGCTCCTGATGTGAATTTGTTTCATTTTTGATATGAGCCAAACTTCTTGACAGCAAATCCGACGTTTGGTACAATAAGCTCACTTTGAAACACAAAGACCAAATGCGTTGACGGGGAAAAAACGATCTTCTTCTGCTTCAGAGAGCTGCCGGGTGGTGCAAGGCAGTGCGGAGGGTTTCGGTTACTGGCCCCTGAGCGGCAGAGCTGAACGGAGAGTAGGCTCTGACGGATGCCCACCGTTACCGGGGCAGCGATTCGCCGCCAAAAGCTGATCGTGTGAGTGGCTGGTTTTCCAGCAAAGAGAGTGGTACCACGGGTGCTCTGTTAGAAAAATGACAGGCCCTCGTCTCTCAAGGCTTATCGCCTTGGAGACGAGGGCCTTTTACTTTAATTGTAGGATCTGGAGGAAACGAGAATGATGGACGCAACCAAGTACGCACCGGGATATTACCCTGTCCCCGCCGGTTATGACAGCTGGGTGAAGAAGGATCACATTGAAAAGGCCCCGGCCTGGTGCAGTGTGGATCTGCGCGACGGCAATCAGGCCCTGATCGTGCCCATGAGCCTGGAGGAAAAACTGGAGTTCTTCCAGATGCTGGTAAAGATCGGCTTCAAGGAGATCGAGGTGGGTTTCCCCGCCGCCAGCGATACCGAGTACGAGTTCCTGCGCACCCTGATTGAGAAAAACATGATCCCGGAGGACGTGACCGTGCAGGTGCTGACCCAGTGCCGCGACCACATCATCCGCAAGACCTTCGAGGCCGTCAAGGGTGCTCCCCGCGCAGTCATCCACTTCTATAATTCCACCTCCGTGGCCCAGCGCGAGCAGGTGTTCCACAAGAGCAGGGAAGAGATCAAGAAGATCGCCACCGACGGCGCAAAGCTGGTCAAACAGCTGAGCCAGGAGTACGAGGGCAACTTCCTGTTTGAGTACAGCCCCGAGAGCTTTACCGGCACCGAGGTGGACTATGCTGTGGAGGTCTGCAACGCAGTGCTGGACATCATGCAGCCCACCCCTGACCGCCCCATGATCATCAACCTGCCCGTCACGGTGGAAATGAGTATGCCCCATGTCTACGCCAACCAGATCGAGTATTGCGACAAGCACCTCAAGTACCGCGACAGTGTGATCATCTCTACCCATCCCCACAACGACCGCGGCACCGGTGTTGCCTGCGCCGAAATGGCCGTTCTGGCCGGTGCCCAGCGCGTGGAGTGCTGCCTGTTCGGCAACGGTGAGCGCACCGGCAACGTGGATGCCGTGACTCTGGCTATGAATCTGTACAGCCACGGCGTAGACCCCAGGCTGGACTTTTCCGATATGCCCGCCATCTGCGCTGCCTACGAGCGCGTGACCCGGATGCACATCTACGAGCGCACCCCCTACGCCGGTCAGCTGGTGTTTGCAGCCTTCTCGGGCAGCCATCAGGATGCCATTGCAAAGGGCATGGCCTACCGCAAGGAGCGGGGCGAGCACCGCTGGACCTGCCCCTACATCCCCATCGACCCCCACGATATCGGCCGCACCTATGATGCCGATGTCATCCGCATCAACAGCCAGAGCGGCAAGGGCGGCATCGGCTTTGTGCTGGAGCAGAACTACGGTTATAATCTGCCCCCCAAGATGCGCGAGGTGCTGGGCTACAAGGTCAAGAGCGTGTCCGACCACAGCCACAAGGAGCTGAGTGCAGGCGAGGTGCTCCGCATCTTCGAGGAGAGTTTCCTCAACCGTGAAAAGCCCCTTCGTGTGGTGGAGGCCCACTTTGCACAGGTCAACGGCATTACCGCCACGGTCACCCTGGATCTGAACGGTCAGCGCAAGGTGGTCACTTCGGTGGGCAATGGTCGTCTGGATGCTGTGGCCAACGCCATCCAGAGCGCCACCGGGATGGACTTCCATCTGGAAAGCTACTCGGAGCACAGCCTGGACGAGGGCAGCACCTCCCGCGCGGCTTCTTATGTGGGCCTTGCCTGGGGCGATGGCAGCGTGACCTGGGGTGCCGGCACCGACACGGACATCATCGTCGCCGGCATCAGGGCGCTGGTTTCGGCAATTAACAGTAAATGATGAACGGATACTCTGTTCAACCTCTCCGTCAATGCTAACGCATTGCCACCTCTCCTAGTAGGAGAGGCCTTGGCAAAGAGGCAAGGCTTTACGCAATGCCAAGGGCTCCCCTACTAGGGGAGCTGTCGAGCGAATGCGAGACTGAGAGGTTGTACGAAGGACAGCGTGACCATGGAAAATAAAAGGAGAGAGTATTATGGGAATGACTCTGACGCAAAAAATTCTGGCCGCACATGCGGGTTTGCCGGAGGTCAAGGCAGGCCAGCTCATCAATGCCAAGCTCGATATCGTGCTGGGCAACGATATCACCACCCCGGTCGCCATCAACGAGTTTGAGAAGGCAGGCTTTGACGGCGTGTTCGACAAGGAGCACATTGCCATCGTGCTGGATCACTTCGTCCCCAATAAGGACATCAAGAGCGCAACCCAGTCCAAGCAGTGCCGCGAGTTTGCCAACAAGTATGATATCCTCAACTTCTACGATGTGGGTCAGATGGGTGTTGAGCACGCCCTCCTGCCCGAAAAAGGCATCGTGACCGCCGGTGACTGCATCATCGGTGCCGACAGCCACACCTGCACCTACGGTGCACTGGGCGCATTCTCCACCGGTGTGGGCTCCACCGATATGGCCGCCGGTATGGCCACCGGCATGGCATGGTTCAAGGTACCCTCTGCCATCAAGTTTGTACTCAAGGGAAAGTTCAGCCCCTGCGTATCCGGCAAGGACCTGATCCTGCACATCATCGGCATGATCGGTGTGGACGGCGCACTGTACAAGTCCATGGAATTCACCGGCCCGGGCGTGGCTTCCCTGACCATGGAGGATCGCCTCTGCGTCTGCAACATGGCCATTGAGGCCGGTGCCAAGAACGGCATCTTCCCTGTGGACGAGGTCACCAGAGCGTATCTGAACGGCCGCAGCCAGCGCACCCCGGTCTACTACGAGGCTGACCCGGATGCCGAATACGAAAAGACCATCGAGATCGACCTGGACAAGCTGGAGCCCACGGTCAGCTACCCTCATCTGCCGGAGAACACCCACCCCGCCAGCGAAGGAAAGGACATCCGGATCGATCAGGTGGTCATCGGCAGCTGCACCAATGGCCGTCTGGAGGATATGGAGGCCGCTTACAACATCCTCAAGGGCAGACACATTGCCAAGGGCGTGCGGGGCATCATCATCCCGGCCACCATGGCGGTTTATAAGGAGTGCATCCTGCGCGGCTGGACCGAAGCCTTTATTGATGCGGGCTGCATCGTGTCCACCCCCACCTGCGGCCCCTGCCTGGGCGGCTACATGGGCATCCTGGCCGAGGGGGAGCGCTGTGTCTCCACCACCAACCGCAACTTTGTGGGCCGCATGGGCCATGTCAAGAGTGAAGTCTATCTGGCAAGCCCGGCCACTGCCGCAGCCAGCGCCCTGACCGGCTATATCACCGACCCCCGCACGGTCTGATCGAAAAGGAGAAACAACGATGAACGCAAAAGGTTCTGTTTTCAAATACCCGGATAACGTGGATACCGATGTCATCATTCCGGCCCGCCACCTGAACACCCAGGACCCCAAGGAGCTGGCCAGCCACTGCATGGAGGATATCGACAAGGACTTTGTCCGGAACATCAGGGACGGCGATGTTATGGTGGGCGGCTGGAACTTCGGCTGCGGCTCCTCCCGTGAGCACGCCCCCGTGGCCATCAAGGCCGCGGGCATCTCGGTGGTCATTGCCAAGAGCTTTGCCCGTATCTTCTACCGCAACAGCATCAACATCGGCCTGCCCATCATGGAGTGCCCCGAGGCTGTGGATGCCATCAGCGCAGGGGATACCGTCAGCGTGGATTTTACTACCGGCCTCATCACCGATGAGACCACCGGCAAGACCTTCCAGGCGGAACCCTTCCCGCCGTTTATCCAGAAGATCATTGCCGACGGTGGCCTGATGAAGTCCATCAAAAATAAGAAGTAAGGAGCTTTCCCATGGAAAAAAACATTGCTGTCATCTGGGGCGACTGCTCCAGCCCCGAGATCGTGAAACAGACCATCCGGGTGCTTGATAAGGTGGCTGAAAAGTACGGCCACACCTTCCACTATACCGATGCCGCCATGGGCGGTGAAGCCATTGACAAGTACGGCGACCCGCTGCCTCAGCACGAGCTGGACAAGTGCCTTGCTGCCGACAGTGTCCTGCTGGGTGCCGTGGGCGGCCCCAAGTGGGAGGGCCTGCCCGGTGAGCAGCGCCCGGAAAAGGGTCTGCTGCGCCTGCGCGCGGGCATGGGCCTGTACTCCAACAACCGCCCCGCCAAGATCTGGCCCCAGCTGGCCCCGGCCAGCCCCCTGAAGCCTGAGATCGTGGCACAGGGCATTGACTTCATCATCGTGCGGGAGCTGATCGGCGGTGTGTACTTCGGCAAGCACGAGACCCACACCCTCGAGGACGGCGAGAAGCAGGCCATCGACTCCATGCCCTACTCTGAGCACGAGATCGAGCGCATCGGCCGCATCGGCTTCGAGACTGCCCAGAAACGCCGCAAAAAGCTCTGCTGTGTGGATAAGGCCAACGTGCTGGACACCAGCCGCCTGTGGCGCAGTGTGATGCACCGCCTGCAGGCCGAGTACCCGGACGTGGAGTACAGCGAGATGTTCGTGGACAACTGCGCCATGCAGATCGTAAAGAACCCCGCGCAGTTCGATGTCATCGTCACTGAGAATATGTTCGGCGATATCCTCTCCGATGAGGCCTCCATGATCACCGGCTCCATCGGCATGATCCCGTCCTCCTCTCTGGGTGATGGCACCCGGGGCCTGTACGAGCCCATTCACGGCTCGGCCCCCGACATTGCGGGCAGGGATATCGTCAACCCCACCGCCTGCATCCTCTCTGCCGCCATGATGCTGCGCTACTCCTTTGGCATGACTGAGGAAGCCGATGCCATTGAGAATGCTGTGAACAAGGTGCTGGACAAGGGCCTGCGCACGGCAGACAACATGAGCGAAGGCTGCACCTGCCTGGGCTGCACCGCCATGGGTGATGCGATTTTGGCCGAGATCTGATCTGAAATGAATCGCCCTCTCCGTCAGCGTGAACGCGCTGCCACCTCTCCCGAAGGGGGAGCTGGCAAGGCCTGCGGCCTTGACTGAGAGGGCATTTTCGTTCTCCCAAAAACAAAAATGCAAACTTTTTGCAAATTCCTCTTGCAATTTGCATCCGAAGCGTGTATAATCTCCCTTGCACGAAAATGCAAATTGATTGCAATTTACTGCAATGAAGCACATTACAGTTGTTTTTGGAGTATCAAATGGAATTGTTTCTGGATGTTCTGGGCGAATCTCTGGTGGACACCGCCAAGATGCTGCCCTTCCTGTTTTTGGCCTATCTGTTCATTGAATATGTGGAGAACCGCCACGGCGAGCGCATCGAAGCCATCCTGGCGGGGGGCGGGCGCTGGGGCTCTGTTCCGGCGGCACTGCTGGGCTGTGTGCCCCAGTGCGGTTTCTCTGCCATTGCGTCCAATTTCTATGCGTCCCGGGTCATCAGCCTGGGCACATTGATGGCCGTGTTCCTCGCCACCAGCGATGAAGCGGTTCCGCTGCTGGTCTCCATGCCTGCTTACTGGGAGAAGCTGGTGCTGCTCATGGTCATCAAGGTGGTGTACGCCATTGCGGTGGGCCTGGTGCTGGATTTTGTCCTGCGGGGCGTTCTGCCCAGGAGCCTGCGGGGCGGCTATACCGGCAGCGTCGATGAGATCGACTGCCACGAGGAGCACAGCGATGAGGAGGGCAAGCCTGCCCCCATCTGGAAAGCCGCCCTTCGCCACACGCTGGAGATCTTCGTGTTCATCTTTGTGTTCAGTCTGGTGTTCGGCCTCATTGTGGAGGGCGTGGGCGAGGATGTCTTTGCCGACGCTCTGGGCCGGATGGGCTTCTTCCAGCCGGTGGTGGCCGCACTGGTGGGGCTGATCCCCAACTGTGCCGCCAGCGTCCTGCTGACCCAGCTCTATGTGGAGGGAGCCCTCCGCTTTTCCAGTCTGGTGGCAGGTCTGTGCACCGGCGCGGGCGTGGGCCTGGCCGTTCTCTGGCGGGCAAACCCCTCCTGGAAGCAGAACCTCTTTATCACCGGCCTGACCTGGGCTGCCGGTGCGGCTGTGGGTGTTGGGATCCAGATCGTAGTAGCCATTTTCGGTTAAAGTAAAATATTCAGTCAAAACGCCGTTTCGGGATATCCCGGAGCGGCGTTTTGTGTTATACTAGACAGTATCAAAACGATAAAATGGCTCACCCTCTCCGTCATCGCTTGCGCGATGCCACCTCCCCCAAAGTGGGAGGTCTTGACAGTCTTTGGGAAGTTTCCGATTATGTCAAAAGCTCTCCCTTTGGGAGAGCTGGACGCGAAGCGGCCTGAGAGGGTGAGGATGCTGAAATAGGAGCAACTATGCAATATAAACTTCTGGCAAGCGATTTCGACAATACCCTTGTTCCCTTTGGTGAGCCCTGCCCCCGCCCGGCGGTGGTCAGGGCCGTGAAAAAGATGCAGGCCGCAGGCGGAAAATTCGTGCTGAGCACTGGCCGCGGCTACTGCGCGATCAACAAGCAGCAGCTGGGCGGCATCCGGTTCGACTACGCCATCACCAACAACGGAGCCTGCGTGGTGGACAGGGACGGCGCGATCATCGCCGAGCACCCGATGACCAATGAGGAAATGTACGCACTGGTGGATTTCTGCGAGGATTACAACTACCCCCTGCAGTTCAATTTCCGGGATGGCTACTATGCCTACTGCGAATACGAGAGCCTCCGGGATTTCTACGCCCAGCTGAGCGGCAGCGGCCTGACCTGCAAGGACGGCGAGGATCAGGACCGCCATCTCATCGATATGCCCCATGCCGCCTTTGCCTGCCTGCCCGATGAGGCGCTGGAGGCGTTCAACCGGAAGTACGGCCACCTGAACCTCCGTTTTATGATGGTGGGTGCTGTGCGTGAGGGCAGCTGGCACTGCTATGATATCGTCCGGGAGGGCATTGATAAGGGGGTGGGTCTGGCTGACCTGTGTGAAACCGTGGGTCTGACACTGGCCGATGCCGTTTCGGCGGGCGATTCCGCCAATGATGTGGGAATGCTGAAGGCGGCGGGACTGGGCTGCTGCATGGCCAACGGTTCGGACGATGCCAAGGAAGCCGCAGACCGCATCATCGGGGATGTGCGGGAGGACGGCCTTGCCGCCCTCATTGAGGAGCTGTGGTTCAACGGCCCCCGTGCGGAGCCCTCGGGCCATGAACTTGGCTCCCCCTGGGGCCAGATGGAAGCTGCGGAGGAAAAGCAGTGAGCTTTGCACCGGTCTACAACGAGCACAGCCGGGCGCTGATCCTGGGCACCTGGCCCAGCCCCAAGAGCCGGGAAATGTCCTTCTACTACGGCCACCCGCAAAACCGCTTCTGGCCCATGCTGGCGGCCCTGACCGGGGAGCCTGTGCCTGCCCGGGAGGACATCGAAGCGAAGAAGCAGATCATCCTGCGCCATGGGCTGGCCCTGTGGGATACGCTGGAAAGCTGTACCATCACCGGCGCGTCGGATGCGTCCATCCGGGATGTGGTGCCCAATGATATTGCCGGTCTGCTGGCAAAAGCGCCCATTGAGGCTGTTTTTTGCAATGGGGCTACGGCATATAAGATCTATACAAAGTATCTCGAGCCGGTCAGCGGCATTCCGGCGGTCAGGCTGCCCAGCACCAGCCCCGCCAATGCTGCCTGCAGGCCGGAGAAGCTGCTGGAAATCTGGAAGAAAGAATTGTCGAACTGGATTCTGCCTTGAATGCCGCGCGGACTTACCCGATCTGCCAGGGGCTCCCCTATGAGGGGAGCTGGCGTGCAAGCGCCTGAGAGGTTTGACATTTCGATTTCAAACCTGTAAATAATTCGTGAAACGCTTGCGCCCCGCTGGAAAAGGATTTATTATGGAAGATACAGGGGGCGCAGCTCCCGGAAAAGGAGGAACCCATGAGCAAGATCATTCGCACCCGGAAGCCCAGCGTCCTGCCGTACTACGCGGCGGCGCTGGCATTTGTGGTGCTGTGCGCTGTGCTTCCGGTCTATCGGCTGTGGGCACTGCTGGCGGCGCTGGGCGCGGCTGTGCTGGCCTTTGCCGGGGCCAAAAAGATCTGCCCACCCCGGGTGGTGGAGACGGAAGTGCCTTTCCATACCGGTGTGGACGATGTGGATGCCATGCTGACCGAGATGCAGCAGCAGCTGGACACCCTCCACGCCCTGAACGAAGCCCTGCCGGACCCGCAGCTCTCCGCCGCCATGACTCGGATGGAAAAGGCAGGCCGCTCCATTGTGGAAACGGTGGAAGCAACTCCCGCCAAGGCAAAGCAGGTGCGGCGGTTCGCCAATTACTATCTGCCCGATGCCGTGAACGTGCTGCAGCAGTACGCCAAGCTGGCAAAGCAGGGGGTGCGGGGCGAGAATGCCGCCTCCATCCGCGCGGAGGTGGAGCACAACGCAGCCTCCATTGCCACGGCATTTGAAAATCAGCTGGATGCCCTGTATGCTGCCGAGAGCATGGACCTCTCGGCAGACCTGACCGTTTTGCAGAATATGCTGAAAGGGCAGGGATTGTAACAACCCTCTCAGTCAAAGCCTGACGGCTTTGCCAGCTCCCCCGAAGGGGGAGCCCTTGGCAAACCGGTTAGAAAATAGCGCACGCCGATAGGCGGCAGGCGCTGTCGTAATTGGAAAGGATGGAATCAACAATGGCTGACAACAACACTCTGAACTTCGATCTCGATGCTCCTGCAGTGCCCACCCTGACGCTGGACCCCACCCCGGAGGCCGCGGAGGAGAAAAAGCCTGAGCCCGCCCCGGCGGCCCAGCAGCCGGAGGTGCAGCTGACCCCCGAGGAGCAGGCAATGGTGGATTCCTTTGCGGAAAAGATCGATATCACCAACAGCCAGCAGGTGCTGCAGTATGGCTCCGCCTGCCAGAAGAAGATCGGCGATTTCTCCGAGGCTGCTCTGGCCAAGGTGTCCACCAAGGATCTGGGCGAGGTGGGCGATATGATCACCAACCTCATCGGGGAGCTGAAGAGCTTTGATGCCAATGAGGAGCAGCAGAAGGGCATTCTGGGCTTCTTCAAAAAGAAGGGCAATGAGCTGGACAACCTGAAGACCAAGTACAACAAGGCCGAGACCAACGTGGAGAACATCCAGTCCATGCTGGAGGGCCATCAGGTGCAGCTGCTGAAAGACATCGCCATGCTGGATAAGATGTACGAGCTGAACATGGCCTACTTCAAGGAGCTGAGCATGTATATCCTGGCCGGCAAGAAAAAGCTGGCCGAGGTCCGTGCAAACGAGTTGCAGCAGGCCATGGACAAGGCCAGGCAGTCCGGCCTGCCCGAGGATGCTCAGGCCGCCCGTGATCTGGCAGACCAGTGCGAGCGCTTTGAGAAAAAGCTGTACGATCTGGAGCTGACCCGGAACATCAGCCTGCAGATGGGCCCCCAGATCCGCCTGCTGCAGAACAACAACACCATGATGGCTGAGAAGATCCAGTCCACCATCGTCAACACCATCCCGCTGTGGAAGAACCAGATGGTGCTGGCGCTGGGTCTGGCTCACACGCAGAAGGCCATGCAGGCCGAGCGTGCCGTTACTGACATGACCAACGACCTGCTCAAGAAGAATGCCGATGCCCTCAAGATGGGCACCATCGAGACCGCCAAGGAGAGCCAGCGCGGCGTGGTGGATATCGAGACCCTGCAGCAGACCAACAAGAGCCTGATCGAGACCCTGGACGAGCTGAACAAGATCCAGACCGAGGGCCGCGCAAAGCGTGTGGCTGCCGAGCAGGAGCTGACCCGCATCGAGGACGAGCTGAAACAGAAGATGATGGAGATCCGGAGCTGAAATGGCAAACGCTGATTTTTCCAGAGAACAGAATCAAACGCCCGGCGGCTTTGACAGCGGTAGCTACCGTGAGGCAAAGCACCCGGACACTGAGGCAGTGCGCCTGACCCCCTTGCAGCAGAAGCTGGCCGGGCTGGAAAAGGCGCTGCCCGCCGCACTGGCAAAGCAGGGCACAGCCCTTGTGCTGAGCGTGGTGGTGATGCTGGCGGCGTTCGTGGGCTTTGGCGGTGCCAAGGTCAGGGGGAAGTATAACGAGGCCCGCCAGTGGTTCACCACCGGCGTTTCGGCCGACAACGGCTATGCCCTGAGCGAGGAGCTGACCACCCGTGCCAACACGGCGGCAAATATCATCACCACCGGCGCAAACACGCTGGGGGCTGACAGCGCCGAGGTGCAGGCCGCACAGGCAGCGCTGGATGATTTCTCTGCCTGCCTGGAAGCAATGCAGAACGGCAGCAAAAAGCAGTCCCTGACCTCGCTGCCCTATTATCAGGGCAGTGCCATGCACGCCCTCTGTCAGGCCAATGAGGCTTTGGGCACTGTGATCGACCAGCTCTATGCAAAAATGCAGGAGCAGGCCGCTGACCCCATGAAGATGGGGGCAGTGCAGGGCCAGTACGGCCAGTTCAACAGCGCAGACACCATCATTGGTAATCTGCAGTACAATGATGCAGTGTATGAGTATCAGAACGATGTCGGTGGCTTCCCGGCCAGTATGCTGGGCAGGCTGTTCGGCGTACAGGAGGTGGAACCCTTCGCATGAAAACGATGAAACGATTTGCCGCCCGCATCTGCGCCCTGTTCGTGGTGCTGACCGTCAGCCTGACGGCTTTGGTGCCCGCCGCCTTTGCGGCCACCAAGGCCCAGCTGCCCGATCTGCCCAGCAGTCAGTGCGTGGTGGATGATGCCAACATCCTGAGCAGCAGCACCAAAACGGCCATTGAGAACCTGAATGCACAGCTCACCCAGCAGTGCGAGGGTGCACAGATCGGCGTATTGACTGTGGATTATACGGGAAGTTTATCCACGGAGGATTACGCCGTGCAGGCCGCCAACACCTGGGGGCTGGGCAGCTCCAGCAAAAACAACGGTGTGCTGATCCTGCTGGTCATGCAGTCCCAGCAGTACGCCGATGGCGACTATTACCTTGCCACCGGTGACGGCTTCCGCAATACCACGCTGGAAAAGCAGGCCAGCGCCATTGCCCAGACCATGGAGGATTCCTTCGCGGCGGGCGATTATGACGCGGCTGTGACCACCTGTGCCAACAATGTGGCCAGCACCATTGCCGATCTCTACGGTGTGACCCTGAGCGGGACCACCGGCACGGTCAGCAATGGCAATACGGATGGTTATAACAACGGAAATGATTACTATGAGGCCCCGGCAGCATCCTATCAGTCGCCCTTCCTCACCCTTCTGGCAGTGGTGATCGTGGTGTTTGCCCTGACCTCCATCTTCGGCGGCATCCGGCGCGGCTTTGGCGGCGGCGGGTTTGGCCCCTTCTTCGGTTTCGGGCTGGGCTACGGCTTGGGCAGCAGACGGCGGCGCAGACCTCCGTATGATGATTGGGGCCCCGGCGGCCCCCGTGGCCCGCGCGGGCCCAGACCGCCCCGCGGCGGCGGGCCGCGTCCTCCCCGTGGGGGCGGCGGCTTCGGCGGTGGTTCCTTTGGCGGCGGCATGGGCGGCGGACGCTCCGGCGGCAGCTTTGGCGGGGGCGGCAGCTTCCACGCAGGCGGCGGCTCCTTCCATGGCGGCGGCGGTGGCCGCGGGCGGTAATATCTGAGTAAACAAAAAGTGGGCGGTTCGTGTGAACCGTCCACTTTTTGTTGATTCAGATTTACTTCGTGCCGTAGATGCGGTCGCCGGCATCGCCCAGGCCGGGAACGATGTAGCCGTTCTCGTTCAGGTGGTCGTCCTTAGCGCCCAGGTAGATGTCAACATCGGGGTGAGCCTTGTGCAGGGCCTCAATGCCTTCCGGAGCAGCGATCAGACCGATGAACTTGATGCGCTTTGCGCCGTGCTTCTTGATCTGGGTAATGGCATCAATGGCGCTGCCGCCGGTTGCCAGCATGGGGTCCAGAACCAGAACGTCACGCTCGGCGATATCCTGGGGCAGCTTGCAGAAGTATTCCACGGGCTGCAGGGTCTCCTCGTTGCGGTACAGGCCGATGAAGCCGACCTTTGCAGCGGGCAGCAGGGTCAGCATACCGTCCAGCATACCCATGCCTGCACGCAGGATGGGCACCAGAGCCAGCTTGCGGCCTGCCAGCACCTTGGTCTTTGCCATGGTGATGGGGGTCTCGATCTCGACCTCCTCCATGGGCAGGTCACGGGTGGCCTCGTAGCACAGCAGGGTTGCGATCTCGCCGACCAGATCACGGAACTCCTTGGTACCGGTCTGCTTGTTGCGCAGGATGCTCAGCTTGTGCTGCAGCAGGGGATGCTCAACGATCATAGGGGTCATAAATACACGCTCCTTTTTATGTTTATCGGGTTTCGATTGCCATCAGTTTTGCAATGCGCTTTTCGTGGCGGCCGCCCTCAAACGGGGTGTTCAGGAACAGATCCACCAGCTGGCAGGCAAGGCCGGGGCCGACAACGCGGCCGCCCATGCACAGGGCGTTGGCATCGTTGTGGCGGCGGGTGTACTCGCAGCTGAAGCTGTCGGAGCAGCAGCAGGCGCGGATGCCCTTGACCTTGTTGGCGGCCATGCTGATGCCGACACCGGTGCCGCAGAACAGCAGGGCTTTGTCGCACTGGCCGCTGACCACAGCGTCACAGGCAGGCAGTGCCATATCGGGGTAATCCACGCTGGCAGTGCTGTGGGTGCCAAAGTCGATATACTCCAGCCCCAGCTCGTCCAGATGAGCCTTGACGGCTTCCTTCAGTTCAAAACCGCCATGGTCGGCGGCAAGCGCAATGGGTTTTGCCATGAGAAATTTCAATCCTTTCCGTTTTCCGTATCGTTGTTCCGGGCAGCGGCCTCGGCAGCAAGGCGTTCGGCGCGTTCCCGCTCGGCCTGGCTCAGACGGTGATAGTCCGGCAGCAGGGCCTCGGGCAGAACGGCTTCGCCCCGCTGGGCCATCTGCTTGGCCACCAGGGCCACGGCAGCGGCCCTGCCGCCCCGCAGCTCCGGCGGAACAGTGAGCACGCCCGGAACATTGCTGTATTTATTATAGCACAGAGATGCGCCATCACCAACAAAAAACAGGGGCTTTTTGCAATTTTCTACAAATTGGGCAAGATCGGCCACAGCCCGGGCATCATCATCCAGCAGGCGGGTGTGGGTGGCCAGGTCAAACGCAGCGCTGTACACCTGGGCACGGCGGGCATCCAGTGCGCAGAGCACGGTGCCCTCGCCGGTGTGGGCAGCGGCCAGCGCTTCCAGTGTGGAGACCGGAGCGCAGAGGGTCTCGCGGGGGAAGGCCAGCCCCTTGACGGCGGCCAGCCCGATGCGCAGGCCGGTAAAGCTGCCGGGGCCTGCGTTCACACCGAACAGGTCGATGTCTGCACAGGTCAGGCCGCACAGCTTCAGGCAGTGATCCACCAGCGGCATCAGGGTCTCGCTGTGGGTCATGCCGCCGTCCAGATAGCACTCGTACTTCAGGCGGTCGTCCTGCAGCAGGGCCACGCCCAGTGTTTTACCGGCGGTGTCTACGGCTAAGATATTCATACGCTGACCCCCTCGATGGTGATGCGGCGGGTGGTGTCATCCACCCGGTCGATGTTGATGTAGATCGGGTCTTCCGGGGCCAGCAGGTCGGCGAAGTTTTCGCTCCACTCAGCGGCCACAATGGCACCCTGATCCAGATAATCGTAGAAACCGGCGGCGCACAGGTCGTTCTCGGTAGAAATGCGGTAGAGGTCGAAGTGGGCCAGCGGACGGGGGCCGCGGTAATAGTTGACGATGGCAAAGGTGGGGCTGCTGACCGGGTCGGTGCAGCCCAGCCCCTCGGCCAGGCCCTCACAAAAGGCGGTCTTGCCCGCGCCCAGACCGCCGGTGAAGGCGATCAAGGCCCCGTCCGGCAGCACTGCCGCCAGCTTCCGGCCCAGCGCAACGGTCTCTTCTCTGGAATGTGTAATATATTCAGACATACAATGCTCCTTTATCTTGAAGCTTGAACTTTCCCGTTTTGCCAGCTGTCTGCGAAGCAGACTGAGAGGTAAATCAAAAGGGATGACAGAAGCTTCTGCCATCCCCCAGTATAATATAAATCGAGCAAAAGTGCAACGCTCAAGCGGCCTGCTGTACTTCCTGCGGGGCAGATGCCGCGTTCGGTTCGATCAGCCGGACCCCAACATCACCGAACAGCAGCGGGTAAGCTGCCGCCGCATGGGGGCGCTTGCCGCCCTGTGCATTGTACCAGACCAGATCATCCGCGCCATAGGTATCCATGGAATGCTGAACGGATTCCTGCAGGGTCTGGCCCAGGATCAGGTGGTTGACGGTATCCCACAGCATACTGCGGGAATACACGGTGTAGACGTTGTTCACATAGCCTGCCACTGCTTTGGCACCACCGGCCAGCAGGGCATCGGCCATGGAGGTATCCAGACTGCCGCTCACGCCAAGGAACTCACAGGTCTCGGAGAGCACTACGGTATCCTTGAGCTGGCCGCCCCGGTATGCCGCCCGGAAAAAGCTGGGCGTGATGCAGTACAGGCCGTTGATCTTGATGACCCGGTGGGTCAGCAGATCGATGCCGTAGTAGAGGTCCTTATAGAAATCCGATTCCTCCGTCAGCAGGATGACCGGCTCGGTACGGGTCTGCTTGAACAGAAAACCGGAGGTGTAGGTGTAGTAGGAGCCGTGGGCGCTGAGGATGCACAGCCCGTAATCGTTCATCCGTTTCAGGTCAGAGACGGTGACTGTGCTATCGATTCGGGTGTGCAGGCCCATCGCGGTCCAGAAGCCCTTCATATAGGAGTAGTACGGGTAGCGGGAGCTGTTCACGGTGTTGTCAAAGGCGTAGTAGATCATGGCGCTGCCCAGATCACCCTGCGGGGCGTTGGACATTTCGTGCAGGTCCACAGCGGGCAGTTCGGAGAGGGCGAAGGGAGTATTTTCCTCGTCCGGGTCCTCCACCAGAACGCCGCCCAGCGCGCCGCAGCTGTAGGCAAAGCTGACCATGCCGTTTTCTTCGTCCACATGGAGAGAGCGCGCCAAAACAAGCCCTTCCTCGGCCAGCTGCTGCAGCTGTGCCACGGCGGCATCCAGCCGCTGGGCACGGGTCATCTCAGCGTAAGCGTCGCTGCCGGTCAGGGCGGTCACGGCGCTGTCGGCCTGCTGCATCTCCTGAGCATCGGCAGTGGTCAGCGTGGTCTGGGCCACGCTGTCGGCTGCCTGTGCGGCAAAGGCAGAAGCAGGGAAGAGTGCGGAAATAAAAACAGCCAGTGCGCAGAGCGCGCACAGAAAGCGATGAGAGTTTGTTTTCATCTTGGAAGTTCCTCCGGAAAAATCCTGCCGAAAAGCAGGTCTCCAGCTTCCATTTTAGAAGGTGGAGGGGGCTTTGTCAAGGCTGCGGCCAATATTTTGCAGAGTTGTCACAGGATGAAAAGATCTGTGGAAAAAACTCCCGCAATCTTGCGCAAAAAAGGGCGGTGCGGTATACTGATATTACATAATGGAGCAGTTTACGCCCTCTCCGGCATTGCGGACGAGCGAAGCAGACCTGAGCGGGCGATCCAATGAAAGAAAGAGGTGTTTTCGGTTGGAAAACATTCGGCGTTACTTCAGGCGCACTGATAAAACTTACCTGCTGCTGTGCATCTTCAGCAGCGTGATGGCAGTGACAGCGCTTTCGAGCTGGGCAGCCAAGCAGGGCAATGGCTTTGCCGTGGATGAGATCACAGGCCAGATCACCGGGCTGGGCGATTACCGCCGGGCGGCGGTGCAGGCGGGTGCAGCCCTCATCGGGCTGGTCATTGCGGTGCTGCTGTCCAATATCGATTACCGCAGCCTGGTGAAGGTGTGGCCGGTGCACGTGGCCCTGACCTGGGGCATGGTGCTGCCCACGCTGGTGCTGCGCAATGTGAGCATCGGCCCGCTGACCATCGGCTATAACGCGGGTGATACCGACAACTATTCCTGGTACAAGCTGGGGGGCTTTACCCTGCAGCCCACAGAGCTGGCCAAGATCAGCTTTATCCTGACCTTTGCCATGCACCTGAACAATGTGCGGACCCGGCTCAACGAGCCGAAGGAGTTGGGCAAGCTGCTGCTGCATCTGGCAGTGCCCATCCTCATCATCCATGTTCAGGGCGATGACGGCACCGCCATCATCTATGCCATCATCGGCTGCTGCATGATGTTTGCGGCGGGCCTGAGCTGGAAGTATATCCTGGGGGCGGTCTCGGCGGCGGCAGTGGCTATGGCGACGGCGTTCGCCTTTTTCAGCGATAA
Source organism: Faecalibacterium sp. Marseille-Q4137 (assembly GCF_017377535.1). NCBI lineage: Bacteria > Bacillati > Bacillota > Clostridia > Eubacteriales > Oscillospiraceae > Faecalibacterium > Faecalibacterium sp. Marseille-Q4137. Next base: position 111,236 of record NZ_JAFREK010000002.1, on the reverse strand, counting down.
GATCGGCAAGGGATACCAGTGGTACCGTATCCTTGCTGTCATCGATCCTGATAACAAGACCGGCTGGGCCCCCAGCGAGACCATCTGGAAGAACATCATCTACCAGCAGCAGCGCGGCGAGATCGCGCTGGGCTCGGGCGGCATCTTTGGCAATGGGCTGTTTGGCGGCAGTTATTACAGCGTGCCCAACGCCCACAACGATTTCATCCTGAGCTGGATCGGCAACGCGGCGGGCTTTGTGGGCTGCTGTGTGGTGCTGGGCGTGCTCTTCGCACTGGTCATCAAGACTTTCCTCACCGGTGCCCGCAGCGAGGATCTGCTGGGCACCTTCATCTGCGCCGGCATCGGCGGCGCTCTGATGGCCCAGATCGCCGTGAACGTGGGCATGAACCTGCGCGTCCTGCCCGTGATCGGTGTCACCCTGCCGTTCTATTCGGCGGGCGGCAGCTCGGTGCTGATGCTGTACATCTGTGTGGGCCTGGTGCTCTCGGTCTACACCCACAACACAAAAAAGCTGTTCGGCTGAGCCGGAACAGAACGCGGCCCCGGAGAGAAGGAAAACTCTCCGGGGCCGCTTTTGCGTGTCAGCCAAGGGTGTTGCGCAGCTTGTTGGCAAGCCGTTTCAGCAGATCTGCTTCCGTGTAAGCCCGCAGGTATTCCACATCCAGCGCACTGCCCTCCGAAGCAGGGGTGTTCTGAATGTTCAGAAAACGCAGGTCAGGAGAATGGGCAAGGATCTGTTTGCAGAACTTTGTGGTGACCCTGGTGTGATTTGTCAGGTTCAGACAGACCAGATCGGGCAGCTGGGACAGGGGCGAATAATCAATTTCTTTGTAAAGCCCGCTTTGCCCGACCCCGAGGCCGAGATCAAGAACGGCAAGATTGGTCTGAGCCAGCGGCTCCAGACTGGGAACTGCTGTGCCGGAGCTGAGGGAAAGCGACCGCAGTGCAGGGAGTTTGGTGACCGGTTCCAGCGAAACGATCCTGTCGTTTGAAGAGAGGATCAGCGATTCCAACTGGTCCAGACCTTCCAGAGGTGTCAGGTCGAGGGTGCCGCATTCGGTCAGGGAGAGTTGTTTCAGCTGGGACAGGTGAGAAAGCGGTTCCAACGTTTCGGGCCGTGCCCCGTTCACGCTGAAGCGTTCGAGATGGGACATGGTTTCAATCCCAGAAAAATCAGTGAATGCCTGATTGGCCGTCGGCGAGGTAGAATAGGAAAAGGCTTGCAGGCCGTCGAAATACTGCAGATCGTGCAGAGAGGCCAGCGCAGGAAGCGGACTTTCTTTTCCGACTGCCGATATCTCCTGTTCCAGCGTGGCATCTCCCTGCTGGGCGGTCACGGTCACGATGGTGATCGTGACCGAATCGCCCTCAAACATGGTTCGTTCGGTAATAGTCAGCGTGTTGAGATTCCAGACATCGCTGCGGCTGATGGTGCCCTCCGGGCAGTTCAACAGGAGCCGGACAGCGGCTTCCATTCCGGTATCTTCCCAGACAATAGGGGTGTCCTCGCCGTGTTTGATTTCTATGGTGGAAAGCGGTGTTTCCAGCGAAGCAAGATATTCTTTCAGAGCGGTATCATATTCCGTTTGAGGGTTGGAAATGGTGGATGCTTTGGAAAGCGAAAGGTAGTCAGAACAGCCGCAAAACAGGAACACACAGGCAGTGATGAGAGCAAAGATGTGAGAGCGGCTTTTCATACCGTTCCCTCCTTTCATGGAAACGAACAATGCGGAATGAGAGCCATTGCACTCTCTTTCGGTTTTGGAGAAAAATACCATACCATTCTGATTTTATTGTAATGGACGATGGGAGGTGCGTCAAGAAAAGAAGGAACAGTTTCCGATGGGAGAACCGCTGAAATTTGAGGGAGAATTTTGGTGGAGTTGACAGTTTTCACCCGCAAAGGACGGCGTGTGTGGAATTTGCCCTTGACCCCGGGGCGTTCCGTGTTACAATATTTCCGGTACAGCCTGTCTGTTTGGGCTGCGGAACACAAAAAAGGAGTATTGAACGGTAAATTTTATGGATACGAACGCGGAATCTTCCATGCAGAACAAGGTCATTGAATATGTCAAGCAGTATGCAATGATCACGCTGAGCATTTCCATCATGTCGGTGGGTGTGTACTTTTTCAAATTTCCCAACAACTTCGTCTTTGGCGGCGTGACCGGTATGGCGGCGCTGGCGGCCAAGCTCACCCCGCTGTCGGCTTCGGCCTTTTCCTCGGCGGCCAACATGATCCTGCTGGGGGTGGGCCTGATCTTTCTGGGCAAAAAGTTTGCCATGACCACCGGCTATGCCACTGTGGTCATGTCGCTGGAGCTGATGGTGCTGGAAAAGATCTGCCCCTTGCGCGGCCCCTTGAGCGACCAGCCCATGCTCGACCTGCTGTTTGCCATTGCCCTGCCGGCCATTGCGTCGGCTCTGCTGTTCAATGTGGGCGCTTCCTCCGGCGGCACGGATGTCATTGCCCTCATTGTGGAAAAGTATACCCACATCCACAACGTGGCAGTGGCGCTGTTCCTGACTGACCTGTTCATGGTCATTGCGGCCTGCTTTGTGTTCGACCTGTACACCGCCCTCTATTCCTTCGTGGGTCTGACCGTGAAATCGCTGGTCATTGATGCCGTGCTGGAAAAGATCAAGATGTGCAAGGCCATCCTCATCGTCTGCGACGACAGGAAGCCGATCTGTGATTTTGTCATGCGCAAGCTGGTGCGCGGCGCAACCTATACGCCCTGCTTCGGCGCATATACCGACAAGCCTCACTACATCATCTACACCACCCTGACCCGCCGCGAGGCCGACCAGCTGCAGGATTTTATCCACAAACAGCACTTGAACGCCTTCATGTCCATGCTGAGCACCACTGAGGTGTTCGGCAAGGGCTTCAACCACGCATAAGGAGGAACGTATGGTACAGGTTGATCTCATCACCGGTTTTCTGGGTGCGGGCAAGACAACGTTCCTGCGCAGATATGTTGCGTATCTGACCGCACAGGGGCATCGTGTCTGCATTCTGGAAAATGACTTTGGCGCTGTGAATGTGGATGCCATGCTGGTGCAGGATCTGCTGGGGGAACGCTGCGAGATCGAGACCATCAGCGGCGGGTGTGATTGTGATACCCACCAGCGCCGGATGCGCACCAAGCTCATCTCAATGGCTATGCGCGGGTTCGACCGGGTGGTGGTGGAGCCCAGCGGCATTTTTGATGTGGACGAGTTTTTTGATGTTCTGCGGGATGAGCCGCTGGATCGGTGGTATACACTGGGCAATGTGTTTGCCGTTGTGGATGCCCTGCTGCCCGAGAAGCTTTCCCCGCAGGCAGAGTACATTCTGGCATCGGAAGCCGCCAGCGCCGGACGCATCCTGCTCTCCCGCAGTCAGCTGGCCACCCAGGCCCAGCGGGAAAGCGCCATCGACCACCTGAAGCGTGCCCTTGCGGCCTGCAAGTGCAGCCGCACCCTGACGGAAGAAGATTTTCTGATCAAGGACTGGGCCGACCTGGAGGATGCGGATCTTGCGGCGCTGGATGCCTGTGGCTATCAGCATGCCGACTGCGAAAAGCTCTGCTTTGATGCGCACGATGCATTCGGTTCGGCGTATTTCCTCGAGCTGGGCCTGCCCTGGCAGCAGCTGGAAGCACGCATTCCCAGCCTGTTCACGGATGCCGCCTGCGGCCGGGTGCTGCGGGTCAAGGGCTTTGTGCAGGATGCCGCCGGCTGGGTGGAGCTGAATGCCACCGCCGACGGCCTGACCGCGGCCCCCATTCCGGCAGGGCAGGAGGTGCTCATCGTCATCGGCGAAGGGCTGGACAAGGAACGGATCGAAGCTGTTTTGCGGAACTGAGGGAGTGTGCGGGAAACACAGAAAAACACCGCTTTGCGGTGCATCGGCCCGGCAGATCGCGGCACGTGGGTGTGCGCTTTCTGCCGGGCCCTTTTCTTTTCCACAGTTTTTCCGGCAAAATATAACAATCCTTGTCAGATATTGCTGTTGCGCCCCCGGAGGTTTTGGACTATAATTTTGACTTAGCTGTTAGACAAGGGGGATTTTTTACGAATTATCTGTTTCAATTTGCGCGTATCCTCGCGTTTTGCTTTCTGGGGGAAGTATGTCATGCCGTACTGCCGCTGCCGGTTCCGGCCAGTGTGTACGGGCTTGTGCTGCTGCTGCTGGCCCTGAACTTCCGGCTGATCCAGCTGGAGGATGTAAAAGAGGTGGGCGTGTTCCTCACTGGTATCTTCCCGCTGCTCTTTGTGCCCGCCGCCGCAGGCGTGATGGAGCTGTGGGCGGAGATGGGGGAGATGCTGCTGCCCATCATCATCGCCATCATCCCGGTCACGGTTCTGGTCATGGTGACCGCCGGAAAGACCACCCAGGCTCTGACCAGCCGCAAAAAGAACAAGGAGACTGCTGCCAATGATGGAATTGCTGAATGAGTTCCTTTCGGGCTCTGTTGCCTGGGGTGTGCTGCTGACACTGGCCGCCTTTGCACTGGGAGCCCTCGTGAACAGAGTGACCGGAAAGGCGTTTTTTAACCCGTTGCTGCTGGGTGCGATCTTTGTGATCGTTTTCCTGTCGGTATGCGGTATCCCCTATGCCGACTACAAGGTCAGCGCCGCCCCGGTGAACTACCTGCTGCTGCCCGCCACCGTGGCGCTGGCCATTCCGCTGTATGAAAAGCTCGACCTGCTCAAGGCAAACGCCGCCGCCATCATTGCGGGCATCTCGGTGGGCACGCTGGTCAGCCTGGGCAGCGCGCTGGCACTGGCGCTGGCGCTGCACCTGACCCAGGAGCAGTACGCCACCCTGCTGCCCAAATCCGTGACCACTGCCATCAGCATGGATGTAGCTGCAGAGCTGGGCGGCATTGCGGCCCTGACCGGTGCCATCGTCATCCTGACGGGCATCGTGGGCAACCTGCTGGCCGAGACGGTCTGCAAGGCGTTTCACATCACAGACCCCATTGCCAAGGGTGTGGGCATTGGCACCTCGGCCCATGCCGTGGGCACCAGCAAGGCCCTGCAGATGGGTGAGGTGGAAGGTGCCATGAGCGGCCTGTCCATCGCCGTGGCCGGTGTGCTGACCGCAGTGCTCTGCCCGGTGTTCGTGAACCTTATTGATTGATTGCATAAAAACACCCCTCTCCATCCGTGCATCAGCACAGCGGAGAGGGGTATTTTTATGCGTTCTCTTTTTTCAGAACTCTGGTCACCATGAACACACAGTAGAGCAGTGCCAGACCCCAGGCAATGGGGTTGGCAATGCAGATGCCGAAGTAGCCCAGACTATGAACGGCCAGCCAGCCGCAGAGCGCGCGGCCGATGAGCTCGCCCACACCGGAGATAACGGCCTGCACACTGTATCCCAGACCCTGCAGGGTGTTGCGGAAGACCATCAGCAGGCCGTTGATGCAGAACAGCACGCTGATCACGGTCAGGTATTCCACAGCACCGGAAGTCACGGCAGGGTCGGCATCGCCCAGAACAAGGCCCACGGCCCAGCCCTTGACGAAGAAGAGCACCACCCAGGCAGCCGCGCAGTAGCACAGCTGGAGGATGCAGCCATCCCGGATGCCCTGCCTGACGCGGTCAGTGCGGTGGGCACCGTGGTTCTGGCCGACATAAGTTGCCATAGCCGTGCCCACGCTTGCCATGGGCACGGTGAACATCTGGCGAATCTTCTCACCGGCGGTCTGGGCGGCCACGGCGGTGCTGCCCAGCAGGTTGATGGCATCCTGCATGATGAAGGCACCGATGGCAGAAACGGAATACTCAAAGCCCATCGGAAGGCCGATATAGGCCAGCCGCCCGCAGTGCCCCGCCGAGAGGACACAGTTTTCCCGGGTGAAATGGATGCCCTCCACCCGGGTGAAGAACCACCAGGTGCAAAGCAGGCCGCTGAACAGCTGGCTGACAACGGTGGCGATGGCTGCGCCCTCCACGCCCATACCCAGCGGTACGATGAACAGCCAGTCCAGCCCGATGTTCAGGAAACTGGAGATTAGCAGGAAATAGAATGGGTGCTGGGAATCGCCCAGACTGTTCAGGACGGTGGAGGTGTAGTTGAACAGCACCGTGGCCGGAATGCCGAGGAAGATGATGCGGATGTAGGCCACCGCGTCCGGGAACAGCTCGGCCGGGGTGTGGATGAGCTGCAGCAGCGGGGCAGCAGTGAGGGTGGTGACGATGGTGAACACCACGCTCAGGACCACGCAGAGGACCGCGCCGTTGAACAGATACTTGTGCATATCCTCGCTGTCCCTTGCACCAAAGCTCTGGGCCACCGGGATGCCAAAGCCCGTGCAGGAACCCAGCACAAAGCCTAAAATGAGAAAATTCAGAGAGTAGGTGGTGCCCACCGCGCCCAGTGCATCGGTGCCCAGACAGCGCCCCACAATGACGGTGTCCACAAAGCTGTACAACTGCTGGAACAGGGTGCCCAGCACCAGTGGCAGGGCGAATTTCAAAATCTGGGTCAGCGGCCTGCCCACCGTGAGGTCGGTGGTGCCGGAACCCTTTTTGGTTTTTTCCATAAGTTTTACATGCTCCCTCCGGGTTTGATCTGCTATTAAGATACCACGGCAGCCGCCTCCGGTGTTAGCATTATTTTATGGAAAACCCGGATAAATTCTGTTTTTTCTCACCAAAGGGGCAGGGCACTGACTTCATCCCGGAGCTCCAGTGCCTGGGTGTGGGTCAGCTTTTTGGCGCGCTCCATCCGCTCCACCACCACAAGGGCGCGCCTGCGGGCCAGCTCCCCGTTGGCGGCGTAGACCGAGGGCGCGTTGGGCAGGCCGGCCAGTACCACACACTCGGCGCGGGTCAGCTCCCGGGTAGGTTTGCCAAAGTAGCCCTGCGCAGCCTGTGCCACGCCGGACCACTGGTTGCCGAAGTAGCAGCTGCCTGCGTACATCTCAAAGATCTGCTGTTTGGAGTAGTAATCCTCGATGTCCCTGGCGGCAAACATCTCCGCTGCCTTGCGGGCCATCTGCTTTTCCTGGGTGAACAGCTCGTTCTTGGCCAGCTGCTGGGTCAGGGTGCTGCCGCCCTCGGCCAGAGAGCGGGTGCGCAGGTCGGCCCAGAGCGCCCGGACAATGGCCGCCGGGTCGATGCCGTGGTGCCTTTCAAACCGGCTGTCCTCCACGGAAATGACCGCATCGATATAGGTCTGGGGCAGCTGGTCACAGCTGGCAAAGCCGGGCCGGGAGCTGATCTCATCATAGAGGCTGGCAATGGGCTTTTGCGCCGCTGTGGCGCGGTAGAGCCGCCAGCCCTGCACGCCCAGTGTTCCACCAATGACCACCAATACAAACAGCGCCGCCAGCAGCAGGCAGCTGAGCAGCCGCTTTACAAAACGTTTCAGCATCTTCACGTTCCCCTTCGGTTTTGATTCAACGTTATCCTACCCGATTTGACGACAGAATGCAAGTTACATTTTTGTGAATACGGCCGCACAAGAAAAAAGCGCCCTGCCGGGGCAAACCGGCAGAGCGCTTTTACAAGTTATGGAAAGGGGATGCAGAGGCGCTGCTTACAGAGCGAAGTAACGCTTTGCATTGTCGAAGCAGATGCCCTTGACGATCTTCTCCAGAGCCTTCTCATCGTTGGGATACTCGCCATCCTCGACCCACTGGCCGATCAGGTTGCACAGGATGCGGCGGAAGTAGTCGTGGCGGGTGTAGCTCAGGAAGCTGCGGCTGTCGGTCAGCATACCAACAAAGTTGCCCAGCAGGCCCAGGTTTGCCAGGCTCTTCATCTGGTTCTCCATGCCGATCTTCTGGTCGTTGAACCACCAGCCGGAGCCGTGCTGGATCTTGCCGGGGATCTCATCATTCTGGAAGCAGCCCAGAATGGTGCCGATCTGCTCGTTGTCAGCGGGATTCAGGCTGTAGATGATGACCTTGGGGCACTCATCGGTGTCGTTCAGGGCGCTCAGCAGAGCAGCGATCTCGCCGCCGCACTTGGCAGTGTTGATCATGTCGAAACCGGTATCGGGTCCCAGCAGGGCGTTCATCTTACGGTTGACACCGCGCAGGCAGTTGTAGTGCAGCTGCATGGCGATGTTCAGGCGGTGATACTGCTTGCCCAGGTGGATCAGGATGTAGGTCTGGTACTTCTCAGCCTCTTCAGCGGTCACAGCCTCACCGGCCATAGCCTTCTGGTAGATGGCGTTGACCTCTTCCTTGGTGGCCTCACGGTAGGGCACATAGTCCAGGCCGTGGTCAGATGCGCGGCAGCCCATCTCGGCAAAGAACTCGATGCGCTGGGTCAGAGCGTCGGTGACGCAGTTGATGCACTCCAGCTTTTCCTTGCCAACGGCCTGAGCCAGCTTGCCCATGTACTCCACGAAGCCGGGCTTCTGGATGTTGATGGCCTTGTCGGGGCGGAAGGAGGGAGCAACGGTGAACTTGATGGACGGATCTTCCTTGATCTTCTTGTGCCATGCCAGATCATCGATGGGGTCGTCGGTGGTGCCGATGAAAGCAACATTGGACTGCTCGATCAGGCCGCGGACAGTCATGCTGTCGTCGTGCTGCAGCTTGTCGTTGCACAGGTTCCAGACTTCCTCAGCGGTGTCGCCGTTCAGCACACCCTGATAGCCGAAGAACTTGCGCAGCTCCAGGTGGCACCAGTGGTACATGGGGTTGCCAACGCACATGGGCAGAGCCTCGGCAAACTTCTGGAAACGCTCGCGGTCGGGCTTGGTGCCGGTGATGTACTCCTCGGGCACGCCGTTGGAACGCATCACGCGCCACTTGTAGTGGTCGCCTGCCAGAGAGCCGTCGGGCTGGCGGCCGCCCAGCCACACCTGAGCGATGTTCTCAAAGCGGCGGTTCTCGTAGATCTCCTTCGGGGAGATATGGCAGTGATAGTCGCAGATGGGCATATCAGCAGCGTAGGTGTGATACAGATGCTGAGCCACAGGAGACTGGAGCATGAATTCCTTGTCCATAAATGCTTTCATGGGTCGAAAACTCCTTTTCATTCTAATGTACTAATATATCACTATGGGGTGCCTTTAACAGCGCCCACGCAGGGCGCGTTAAGTCTATCTTTAGTATAGCGGAAAACGATAATGTATACAACTGAAAAACTGACAAATTTTCAGACTTTTCCTTGTAAAAAACGCTGGAATTTATAAAAATGGCCTGTTTTGGGCCAAAAATCTGGCAAAAAACACTTGACTTCTTTGTATACAACAGCATACAATAGAGACAGAGTGCGGGGCACAAAAGGGTGCCCCGGAGAGAAGCAAAGCAAGCTAAAAGGAGAACACGTGATATGGAAACTCTGAATTACAAGGTTCTGTCTGAGACCGGCTACAACGGCTACATCCTCAAGGATGCCCCTGTCAAGGTCATGCAGTTTGGCGAGGGGAACTTCCTGCGCGCATTCGTGGACTATTTCTATGATATCGCCAACGAGAAGGCTGGCTACAACGGCAAGGTCAAGCTGGTGCAGCCCATCGGCAACTTCCCCCAGATGGCTGACTGGATCAACGAGCAGGAGGGCCTGTACACCCTGTATCTGCGCGGCAGCGAGAAGGGCCAGAAGGTGGATGCAAAGCGCGTGATCTCCTGCGTGTCTGACTGTGTCTGCCCCTACATCGATGGCAAGTGGGATGAAGTGCTGGCTCTGGCCCGCTCTGAGGATCTGGAAACGGTTGTATCCAACACCACCGAGGCCGGCATCGCTTACACCCAGGGCGACAGCGCGTTCGATCAGGTTCCTCCCAACAGCTTCCCTGCAAAGCTGACCCGCGTGCTGTACGAGCGCTACAAGGCATTCAACGGCGCTGCGGATAAGGGTCTGGTCATCCTGAGCTGCGAGCTGATCGACAACAACGGCAAAGAGCTGAAGAAGTGCTGCAACAACTACGCCAAGGACTGGAATCTGGAAGCTGAGTTCATCGACTGGATGAACAACGCCAACACCTTCTGCTCCACTCTGGTGGACCGCATCGTTCCGGGCCGCATCCGCGACCCCAAGGAGCTGGCTGCTATGGAAGAGGCCAACGGCTACCACGATCAGGTGCTGGATGTCGGCGAAGTCTTCGGCGTGTGGGTCATCGAGGGCCCTGCAGGTCTGGAGGACAAGCTGCCGTTCAAGAAGGCCGGTGTCAATGTCATGGTCGTGCCTGATGTTACCCCCTACAAGAAGCGCAAGGTCCGCATCCTGAATGGTGCACACACCGGCTTTGTTCTGGGCGCATATCTGGCTGGCTTCGACATCGTGCGTGACTGCATGCACAACGATACCGTCCGCGGCTTTATGAACAAGATGTTGCATGAGGAGATCATCCCCACCCTGCCTCTGGACAAGAAGGATCTGGAAGAGTTTGCTTCCGCCGTTGAGGATCGCTTCAACAACCCCTTCGTCAACCACGAGCTGATGAGCATCTCCCTGAACTCCACCTCCAAGTGGAAGGCCCGCAACATGCCTTCCTTCCTGGCTTACATCGAGGAGCAGAAGCAGCTGCCCAAGTGCCTGACCATGTCTCTGGCCGCTTACATTGCCTTCTATTCCAGTGATATCCAGGAGCGCACTGCCGACGGCCTGATCTGCAAGCGCCCCGCAGGCAACACCTACAAGATCCAGGATGACGCATGGGCGCTGGACTTCTACTATGCACACAAGGACGACACCGACGCTCAGCTGGTGCACGCCGTTCTGACCAACACCCAGATGTGGGATCAGGATCTGACCAAGATCGAGGGCCTGGAGGCAGCTGTTCTGGCTGATCTGGAGCTGATCCGCACCCAGGGTGCCGAAGCTGCCTACAAGAGCTGCCTGTAAGCTGGAATATTACCTGCACAACAAGGGGCTGCTGCTTTGGGCAGCGGCCTCCTTGTGCTTTGTAAATGTCATTAAGGAGAATAACTATGCCGCAGGCGATTCATATCAGCCCCATTGACAACGTGGTGGTTGCACTGCACCCCATTGCCAAGGGTACTCTGGTGGAGGTGGACGGCCTTGCCGTGACCGCGCTGGAGGATATCCCTCAGGGCCATAAGATGGCAGTAAAGCCCATCAAGAACGGTGAAAATGTCATCAAGTACGGTTTTCCAATCGGCCACGCGACCGCCGATGCCGAGCCGGGCACCTGGATGCACACCCACAATGTCCACACCAACCTGTCCGGTGAGGTGGAGTACAGCTATAACCCCGCCCCCGACCTGGCCCCCCTGCCCAAGGTGGAGCCTGAGACCTTTATGGGCTTCCGCCGCAAGGATGGCCGTGCCGCCATCCGCAACGAGATCTGGATCATTCCCACGGTCGGCTGTGTCAACGATATCGCCAAGAAGATGGTGAACGACAACCAGGATCTGGTCACCGGCTCCATTGAGGGCCTGTACACCTTTACCCATCCGTTTGGCTGCAGCCAGACCGGCCACGACCATGCCCAGACCCGCAAGCTGCTGGCTGCGCTGGTCCGCCACCCCAATGCCGCCGCTGTTCTGGTGCTGCATCTGGGCTGCGAAAACCTGCAGCACGACCAGTTCGTGGAAGAGCTGGGCGAGTATGACCACGACCGGGTCAAGTTCCTGACCTGCCAGGATGTGGACGATGAGTTCACCGCCGCCCGTGAGATCCTGAAGGAGCTGGCTGCTTACGCCGGTCAGTTCAAGCGTGAGCCTATCCCTGTGAGCGAGCTGGTGGTCGGCATGAAGTGCGGCGGTTCGGACGGCCTGTCCGGCATCACCGCTAACCCCACCATCGGCCGCTTCTCCGACATGATGGGTCAGCGCGGCGGCTCCACTGTCCTGACCGAGGTGCCCGAGATGTTCGGTGCCGAGGGCTTCCTGATGGATCGTTGCATCAACAAGGAGGTATTCGTCAAGGCCGAGCACATGATCAACGGCTTCAAGGAATACTTCATCAGCCACAACGAGGTGGTTTACGACAACCCCTCTCCGGGCAACAAGCAGGGCGGCATCACCACCCTGGAGGACAAGAGCTGCGGCTGTGTCCAGAAGGGCGGCACCGCTCCTATCATGGATGTCATCGGCTACGGTGACCCCGTGGTGACCAAGGGCCTGAACATGCTCTACGGCCCCGGCAACGATCTGGTGTCCGCAACGGCCATGACCGCCGCAGGCGCGCACCTGATCCTCTTCTCCACCGGCCGCGGCACCCCGTTCTCTGCCCCGGCTCCCACCCTGAAGATCTCCACCAACACCCCGCTGGCCGAGAAGAAGTCCGGCTGGATCGACTTCAACACCGGTGTCATCGCGGACGGTGAAAAGACCATCGACGAGGCCGCCCGCGACCTGCTGGATCTGGTCATCCGCGTTGCAGGCGGTGAGCAGACCAAGGCCGAGAAGCACGGCTTCCGCGAGATCTCCATCTTCAAGGATGGCGTTGTTCTTTAATTGAAAAATGGCTGCTGTGCGTGCTTTTTGCGCGTACGGCGGCCTTTTTGTATCAAATGATATGGAGGTACAACTTATGAACCAGATCACTACCCAGTACGTCACCGAGGGCGGCGCATGCTTTGAGCAGTATGTCATCACCGACCCCGTGGCAAAAACTGCCCTGACCATCACCCCCGAGCGCGGCGGCATGGTCACCGGCTTTACCCTGGACGGCGACGAGTACATCTGGACCCGCCGCCCCAATTTCAGTGAGTGCAACCGCCCCCGCTTCGGCATCCCTGTGCTGTTCCCCAACTGCGGCAAGCCCGACAACGGCGTGCACATCTTCAACGGCCAGGCCTATCCCATGGAGATCCACGGCATGGCTGACCTGTGCCCCTGGGAAGTGGAGAGCGTCGGCCCCGACGGCGTGACCCTGATCCTGGAGTCCAGCCCCCTGACCAAGTTCCTCTACCCCTTTGATTTCACTGTCCTGATGAACTACAACCTGCAGGGCAACACCGCTTCCCTGAGCATGACCGTGATCAATGAGGGCGATGTTCCGATGCCCTTCAGCTTTGGCTATCATCCCTATTTTGTGGCCTCTGCTCTGGAGAATGTGGACTTTGACATCAAGTGCGCCACCTGCTCTGAGGATGCCAAGGGCGAGCAGCCTGCCGCACCCGAGAAGATCACCCTGACCCGCAAGGAAGGTTCTGACAACTCCATCCGCCTGATGACTGGCGTGGAGTTCCCCATGACCTTTACGGATAAGGGCAACGGCCACAAGGTCACCGTGGATGCTGACGAGAGCTTTACCAACGGTGTGCTGTGGCAGCAGGATGCCGAAAACTTCGTCTGCATGGAGCCCTGGAACGGCTGGGCCAACAGCGTGAACGAAGAGGGCAAGCACGAGGTGCTGGAGCCCGATGAGGCTATGACCAGCGAGTGGACCATCACCATTGAGAAGGTCTAAGACCCCGCTGCGAAACCTTTGATACGCAAAAAACTCCCCTGCATTCCGGTAAAATGGAGTGCAGGGGAGTTTTTATGTTACAGGCTCAGGCCTGCGTTTTTTTACTGCTCCGGAGCGGTGAAGCTGATGGGGGTAGCACCTGCAGCAGCATCAACGCTCAGCAGGGAGATGGGAGCAACCTCGTAGCTCAGGGTGTCGAAGCTCTGGGTGTCGCCGCCCTCGGTGGTGAACTCCAGGACATACTCAGCGCTCTTGTCAGCGTCCTCGGGCAGAGTCAGCACAACGCTGTCGCCGTCAGCCAGGCCGTCAGCAGCCAGGTTCTCGCCCTTGTCCTCAGAGCCGGCAACGTACAGGTACAGCTCGGTGACGTTCTCGCCGGTGGTGTTGTAGACAGTGTACTCGGCGGGCTCGACCTCGGCCTCGCTGGAAGCTGCCTCAGAGCTTGCTGCCTCAGAGCTTGCAGCCTCAGAGGAAGCGGCAGCGGAAGAAGCAACGGAAGAAGCGGTGGTGGAAGAAGCAGAACCGCCGCAAGCGGTCATACCAACAGCCAGTGCCAGAGCAGCGGCAACAACAGCAACATTCTTGAGTTTCATTGTGTAATCTCTCCTTGTTCGTGACGAAAATCTTTTCTCGTGGGCAGCTCTCGTGAAAGGCTACCCACAAGCAACTATTATACAAGGATGTGTCGAAGAATACAATAACAAATCCTTTACAAAAGTGTGAAAAGTATGACAAAGACCCTCTCCGTCCTGCTGATGCCCGCCAGCACCTCCAAAAGGGAGGGGCGGCATTGCGCAGCAATGACGAAGAGGGTCTTTTCTATTTCGAGGTGCTTTACTTACTTGGGCTGCTTGCCGATGTAAGCCAGGATGCCGCCATCAGCGTACAGGATCTGGCCATTGACAAAGTCGGAAGCATGGGAGGCCAGGAACACGCAGGGGCCGACCATGTCCTCGGGGGTGCCCCAGCGGCCTGCGGGGGTCTTGGCGCAGATGAAGGTATCGAAGGGATGGCGGCTGCCATCGGGCTGGATCTCGCGCAGGGGAGCGGTCTGAGCGGTGGCAATGTAGCCGGGGCCCATGCCGTTGCACTGGATGTTGTACTCGCCGTACTCGGAGGCAATGTTGCGGGTCAGCATCTTCAGTGCGCCCTTGGCGGCAGCGTAGGCGGAGACAGTCTCGCGGCCCAGCTCACTCATCATGGAGCAGATATTGATGATCTTGCCCTCGCGCTTGGCGATCATATCAGGCAGAACCGCCTTGGAGCAGTTGAAAGCACCGCCAACGTGCACGTCGATGACGCGCAGGAAATCGGTGTGGCTCATCTCGATCATGGGCACACGCTTCATCAGACCGGCGTTGTTCACCAGAATGTCCACGGGGCCCACCTCAGCCTTGATCTGGGCGATCATGGCGTTCACGGCAGCCTCATCGGTAACATCGGCCACATAGCCGTGTGCGTCGATGCCGACAGCCTTGTAGGCGGCCAGGCCCTTTTCCAGGCTACCCTCGTTGGAGCAGTTGAAGCAGACGGTAGCGCCGCACTTTGCCATGCCCTCGGCAATGGAGAAGCCGATGCCGTGTGCGCCGCCGGTGACCAGGGCAACCTTGCCCTTCAGGTCAAATGCAGTAAGATCCATAAGTAGAACTCCTTTACTGAAAAACCCCGCGCCGGATCGCCGGTGCGGGGTCTTATTTGTGTTTAGCGCAGGTCGGTGGTAGCGATGTTATCCATGTCGTCAAACTCCATGTTTTCGCCGCCCATAGCCCAGATGAACGTATAGTTCGAGGTGCCGACACCGCTGTGGATGCTCCAGGAAGGGCTGATGACAGCATCCTCGTTGTGCATCACGATATGGCGGGTCTGGGTAGGCTCACCGCACATGTGGAACACCACCTGCCCCTCGGGCAATTCAAAGTAGGTGTAGATCTCCATCCGCCGCTCATGGGTGTGGCTGGGCATCGTGTTCCAGTTGGAACCGGGGTCCAGCTCGGTCATGCCCATGCTCAGCTGGCAGGTCTTCAGCACGTCCGGGTGGATGAACTGATTGATGGTGCGTTTGTTGCAGGTTTCCACGCTGCCCAGAGGACGATGGTTTGCATCGGCCATCTTGATCAGGCGGGTCTCGTAAGCGCAGTGTGCCGGAGCAGACACCATATAGAACTTGGCAGGATGCTCGGGATCAGCGGAAGCAAAGGTCACTTCCTTGGTGCCCTGGGTGATGTACAGGCAGTCCTTGTAGCCCAGCTCATACTTCACGCCGTCAGCCACCACGATACCGGTGGAATCCTTGCCGATGTTGAACATACCAATCTCGCGGCGCTCCAGGAAATAGTGGGTGCCGAAGTTTGCCCAGATATCGATGCCCTTGTCGATGGACACGGTCTCGTGCACCGGCATACAGCCCAGCGTGACCATGCGGTCCACATGGCTGTAAACGGCAACAACTTCATCCGCCTTGTACAGGCCGGTGATGAGCATCTCGTCCCGCATTTCCTCGGTGGTGTAGCGCTTGAAATCTTTCTGGTTGCAGGAATAACGGATATCCATTGCGGACGACCTCCTGTAACGCTTGTTTAGCGCTGGATGCGGCCGGAACCGTCGCCGCCAGCCAGCTTCTCGACCTCGGACACGGTCATCATGTTGTAGTCGCCCTCGATGGAGTGCTTCAGAGCAGAAGCAGCAACAGCGAACTCAACAGCTTCCTGAGTGCTCTTGCCGGTCAGCAGGCTGTAGATCAGGCCGCCGCCGAAGGAGTCACCGCCGCCAACGCGGTCGATGATGTGCAGGTCGTACTTCTTGGAGAAGCAGTACTCGTTGGAAGCAACGTCGTACAGCATAGCGCTCCAGCCGTTGTCGAATGCGCTGTGGCTCTCACGCAGGGTGATAGCGACCTTCTCAAAGTGGAACTTGTCAGCCAGCTGCTTGGCAACGCTCTTGTAGCCCTCAGCATTCAGCTTGCCGCCGTAGATATCGGTAGCCTCGGCCTCGATGCCGAACACGTCCTTTGCGTCCTCCTCGTTGGAGATGCAGACATCAACGTACTGGCACAGATCGGTCATGGCAGCACGAGCCTGCTCACGGGTCCACAGCTTGCCGCGGTAGTTCAGGTCGCAGCTGATCTTCACGCCGTGAGCCTTAGCAGCCTTGCAGGCCTCGCGGCAGATCTCGACAACATTCTCGCCCAGAGCCGGGGTGATGCCGGTGAAGTGGAACCAATCCACGCCCTCGAAGATCTTCTCCCAATCGAAATCGGAAGGCTGTGCCAGCTGGATGGCGCTGTTGGCACGGTCGTAGATGCAGACAGAACCACGCTGAGAAGCGCCCTTCTCGTTGTAGTAGATACCAACGCGGTCACCGCCACGGGTGATCATGCTGGTGTCAACGCCGTAGCGGCGCAGGCTGTTGACAGCGGCCTGACCGATGGCGTGTGCGGGCAGCTTAGTGACGAAAGCTGCGTCCAGGCCGTAGTTGGCCAGAGAAACAGCAACGTTGGCCTCACCGCCGCCGAAGCTGAACTCCAGGCTGTTAGCCTGGACAAAACGCTCATAGTTGAACGGCTGCAGACGGACCATCAGTTCGCCAAAAGTAACGACTTTCATTGTGGTGTACTCCTTTATAATCAGATGTGTTTTATATCACCCGCCGCAGGGTGGACCGGTGCAGCGGGAAACGCCGTGGAAATGCTCAGGAACTCAGGCCTGGACCAGGTGCATTGCAAAGCCGGCGATCTCGTCAGCAAAGTAGCAGGCGATGGTCTTGCCGTTCTTGACATTCTTACTGTCCAGATCGAACTTCACGCCGCGCTGAGACAGGTGATAGATGGCACGGTCAACGTTGTTGCAGGCGATGGCAATGTGGCCATTGGTGCCGCGGCCGGGCTTCTTCATGATCTCGAATTCCTTGTTGCCCACAAAGATGCTGGAGTTGCCGGGAGCGACCTTCATGTTCAGCAGACCGCCCAGCAGGGTGGCGACCTTCATGGCCTCTTCCTCGTTGCCGGTGTTGATGCCGACATGGTGCAGGCGCAGGCCCAGCATGGTGTCAACAGCTTCCTTGCTCTGAGCAGTGATCTTTGCCCAGTCGCCAGCCTTGATGACATCGCTCTTGCACATCCAGGTGCCGCCGACAGCGAAGATCTGGTCGTAGCCCAGGTAATCGTTGACGTTCTTTGCGTTGACACCGCCGGTGCACATCCAGCGTGCGCCCTTCAGGGCAGCACCGATGTTCTTCAGCATGCCGACACCGCCGTTTGCCTCAGCGGGGAAGAACTTCAGGGCTTCGCAGCCCATGTTCATGGCCTGCTGCATCTCGCCGGCAGAAGCGGTACCGGGCATCATAATGCCGCCCTTGTCGATCACGTGCTTGCAGACCTCGGGGTCGAAGCCGGGAGCAACGATGAAGGAAGCACCAGCTGCCATTGCACGGTCAGCCTGCTCACAGGTCAGGACAGTGCCTGCACCCAGCAGCATCTCGGGCATCTCTTCGTGGATCTTGCGGATGCACTCCTCAGCACATGCAGTGCGGAAGGTGACCTCGGCTGCGGGCAGGCCGCCCTCGGCCAGAGCCTTGCACAGGGGCAGGGCCTCGTCCACGCTGTTGAAGGCGATAACAGGGATAATGCCGATCTGATAGACCTTTTCAACGATGGGATTCATAACGCATTTCTCCTTTTTATTTGACACTCAGGGCGGGGCAGGGCCGGATGGGCACACTCTCCCCACCATACGTTCACAGTATTAGTATAAACGACCCGGCCACTTTTGGTAATGCTCAACAAGCACAATGTTTTGCATAAGAGCTTGTATACATTGCACAAAAATGCCCAACGGTCACAGTCCGAGCCGCTCAAACAGCTCTGCAACGCCATCGTGGTCATTGTCGCAGGTGCTGACGATATCCCCCAGTGCCCGGATCTCGGGCAGAGCGTTGGCCATTACGGCGGCCACACCGGCCCGGGCCAGTATGGCGCGGTCATTGTCGCTGTCGCCGATGGCAAGGGTGGCCTCCCGGGGGATGCCCAGCATATCTGCCAGGGCCAGCAGGGCCGTGCCTTTGTCCACGCCCTGGGCGGTGACCTCTACATTGTCCGGGGCACCCTGTACGGTCTCGATGCCGGGAAACGCCCGGAAACGGACGAGAGCGGCCTGTGCGATCTCGATGCTGTCGAAGAACATACAGAATTTTTCCACTTCGTGGGCGTGGCGGCTCATCCATTCGTCCAGATCCCGCACAACATGGGTACGGCCATCGTCCGGCTGTCTGGCCTCGGTGGAATGGCGCTGGATATGACGGTCCTGAAACAGGGCCATACCGGTACCGTCCAAATAAGAGCGCCCGTCCGAAAAAATGCTCAGTGGGCCATGATATTCCCGGTAGAGGGCAAACACTTCCCGGGCGGTTTCCGGGGGCAAACAATGACGCTCCAGCAGAACCGGTTCATGGGTCGGACGCTGGGGGGCATCGGAGTAACGGCTGTATACAGCACCCAGCGGGTCTGTGCCCATATCCCAGACAGCGGCACCGTTGGAGGTGATGGCGTATCGGATGCCGGGAAGCTGCGCCACCAACGGCGGCAGGCTGGCAAGGGGCCGCCCGGTGCAGGGTAGCACGATGACCCCGCGCCCGACGGCATCGGCAATGGCCTGCCGGGTGCGGGGGGAGATCTGGCTCTGGGAATCGAGCAGGGTGCCGTCCAGATCAAGGGCGACAAGACGGATCGGGGTAGAAGGTGACATAGTTTCTCCTTTGATTTAAGAACCTCTCCGGCAGCAGCGTAAACATGGCTTCCCTGGCAGGGGAGCTGCCGCAACAGGTGACAGGGGAGAGGCTGATACCCTTATTTTATCCCATAAATAATATTTGCGCAAGCGCTGGTTCTGTGTTAAAATAATCGCTATGCGGCGAGTGATTTTATAGGAGAAAAGAATATGAAGGCAAAGACTCTGCGCACGCGGCTCAAGCCCCACCTGTGGTATCAGGCTTACTGGGTGGTCTACCTCATCTGGTTCTTCTGGCTGGATCTGACCGTCACCGACCCCAAATACATCATCCACTCCCCGGTGGATGACCTCATTCCCTTCAACGAGTGGTTCATTTTCCCGTACTGCAGCTGGTTCGTGCTGTTGGCGGCGGTCACGGCCCTGCTGTGGTGGTTCGACACCGCCAGTTATGACAAGCTCTGCCTGATGATGTTTTCGGGTATGACGTTCTGCCTCATTATTTATATGGTACTGCCCAACGGCCTTGACATCCGACCCACGGCGGAAGTCATCGGCCGGGAGAATCTTGCCATGACCCTGATGCAGCTCATTTGGAAAGCAGATGCCTCGGTCAATGTCTGCCCCTCGATCCACTGCCAGAGCACGGCCTGCATGGCCATTGCCTTTTCGGGCAGCACGCTGACAAAGCAGCGCCCCTGGCTCAAAGCAGCGGCCTGGGTGTGGGCAGCGCTCATCTGCGCTTCCACCGTGTTCACCAAGCAGCATTCCATCATTGACGTGGTCTGCGGTCTGGCGCTGGCGGCTGTGTGGGGCGTGATCCTTTACGGCCCGTGGAAAAAGCGGCAGGATTGACAAGAAAAAGTTCTCAATTTTGGCAGTTTCCCAATTGACGCGGACAAAGTGTGTGGAGTACAATAAAAATGAAACTGATATATTAGTAAAACACAAAGATAACAGGCGTGCAGAAGCACAAAAGGAGCGAAGACAGTATGGCAGTTCGGAGCGCCCGCGAGGCAGCCTACGAAACCATCCGCAGCAGGATCATCACCATGGAGCTCAAACCCGGGGATGAACTGAACGACCACGAGCTGGCCCAGGAACTGGGCATCAGCCGCACCCCCATGCGGGAAGCGCTGATCATGCTCAACATTGCCCACATGGTGACCATCAAGCCCCAGAGCGGCACCTATGTGGCCCCCATTGATCTGGAGCTGATGGAGATGGAGCAGTTTGCGCGCTTCACGCTGGAAAAAGAGCTTCTGAACCATATCCGGGGCCGCCTGACCGGCGAGCAGGAGAGAGCCTACCGGCTGCTGATCGAGCAGTACCGTGTGCTGGAAAGCCACCCGGAGGCTGAAAACCGTGAGACCCGGATGCTGGATCTGGACAACGCCTTCCATCGCCGCGCCTTTGAGCTCTGCGGCATGGAGGGACACTTTGACCACATGCTTTCCACCTTTCAGCACATCGAGCGGCTGCGTAAGTTCAGCCTGCAGACGGATGAGAACAAATCGGTCTGTGGTGCCCACACCCGCATCCTGGAGGCTGTGCTCCA
This sequence comes from Faecalibacterium sp. Marseille-Q4137, assembly GCF_017377535.1. Classification (NCBI taxonomy): domain Bacteria; kingdom Bacillati; phylum Bacillota; class Clostridia; order Eubacteriales; family Oscillospiraceae; genus Faecalibacterium; species Faecalibacterium sp. Marseille-Q4137. Next base: position 90,617 of record NZ_JAFREK010000002.1, on the reverse strand, counting down.
CGGCACGGAGGAGGATGTGAGCCGGGCGCTGAGTGAACATCTGCACCGGTATAAGCTCAGTGTGGATCAGGCCCGTGCCGCCCACCCGGATTATTTTATCGGCAACGGTGATACATGGTAAAAATTTCTTTCGTCAAACTGCCCAATGCGTGTATTTTGCGGCCGGATGGGGGCAAAATCCCATGTGTGGCCGTTTCTTTGTGTAAAGTATACAAGAAAAAACATCAAAACTTGTCAAAACGTCAATTGCCAATTTGAAACTGATATATTAGAATATAAGCAAGAATGTGCCACGGCACCCGCCGGGGCATTTAAGAAGCAAAGCAACAAACAAGGAGGAACCCACTATGCCTATGAAAATGGGTTGGCGTTGGTACGGTGAGGGCAACGATCCCATCACCCTCAACGACATCAAGCAGATTCCCGGCGTGACCAGCATCGTCTGGGCACTGCACAACAAGATGCCCGGTGAGATCTGGGAGATCGACGAGATCCAGAAGGTCGCCGATCAGATCCACGCCTACGGCTTCGACATGGACGTGGTCGAGTCTGTCAATGTCCACGATGACATCAAGATCGGCCTGCCCACCCGCGACAAGTACATCGAGAACTACAAGCAGTGCATCCGCAACCTGTCCAAGTTCGGTGTCAAGGTCATCTGCTACAACTTCATGCCCATCTTTGACTGGACCCGTACCGACCTGTTCCACCCCGTCGGCGACGGCTCCACTGCTCTGTTCTACCAGAAGGACATGATCCAGGACGATTACAAGGCCATGGCCGACTACATCCTGGGCTTCACCGAGAAGTACAACATGACCTTCCCCGGCTGGGAGCCTGAGCGTATGGCAAAGCTGGACGAGCTGTTCAAGGCCTATGCCCCTGTTACCAAGGAAAAGCTGTGGGAGAACCTGAAGTACTTCCTGGAAGCTCTGATGCCCACCTGCCGCGAGTGCGACATCAAGATGGCCATCCACATGGACGATCCCCCTTGGGATATCTTCGGCCTGCCCCGCCTGCTGGTGGATGCTGAGAGCATCGACCGCTTCCTGAGCATGGTGGACGACGAGTACAACTGCCTGACCCTGTGCTCCGGCAGCCTGAACGCAAACCCCAACAACAACGTTGCCGAGATCGTCCGCAAGCACTGCGACCGCATTGCATTTGCTCACATCCGCAACATCCACCACTTCCCCAATGGCGACTTCTCCGAGGCTGCTCACCGCGACTGCTGCGGCGAGACCGGCATCATCGAGATCCTGCGCGCCTACCATGACTGCGGCTACGAGGGCTATATCCGCCCCGACCACGGCCGTCAGCTGTGGGAGGAAGGCCCCGGCAACTGCCGCCCCGGTTACGGCAAGTATGACCGTGCTCTGGGTATCCAGTACATGCTGGGTGTCTGGGACCTGCTGGATCGTCTGGATGAAGAGAAAAAGAAAGGCTGAGTACTATTATGAAGCTGTCTGATATCAAGAACGGCAATCTGTCCGCCGAGTGGGCAGAAAAGGGCTACGAGCTGCCCAAGTTTGACGTGGAGGCTGTCAAGGCCAAGACCCACGCAGAGCCCACCTGGGTGCACTTCGGCGCAGGCAATATTTTCCGTGCCTTCCCCGCTGCCATCCTGAACGAGGCCCTGAACAGCGGCAAGTATGACCGCGGTGTCATCGTTGCTGAGAGCTTTGACTACGAGATCATCGACAAGGCTTACCAGCCCTACGACAACCTGAGCCTGCTGGTCTGCCTGAAGTCCACCGGCGACATCGAGAAGAAGGTCATTGCTTCCGTGACTGAGAGCCTGAAGGCTGATTACTCCTTTGGCGAGGATTGGGCCCGTCTGGTCGAGATCTTCCAGAACCCCAGCCTGCAGATGATCTCCTTCACCATCACCGAGAAGGGCTACGGCGTTGCTCCTGCTGACCTGGAGCGCGGCCTGACCCCCGTTCTGGCCATGGGCAAGGTCACCGCTCTGCTGTACGAGCGCTTCAAGGCCGGCAAGCTGCCCCTGACCGTTCAGAGCATGGATAACTGCTCTCACAACGGCGACAAGGTCAAGACCGCTGTCCACGCCTATGCTTCCAAGTGGGTCGAGCAGGGTCTGGTTCCCGCTGAGTTCCTGGCATACGTTCAGGACGAGACCAAGATCACCTTCCCCTGGAGCATGATCGATAAGATCACTCCCCGTCCCGACGCAAAGGTCCAGGATATGCTGGCCAAGGACGGCTTTGAGGACAACTACACCATCGTGACCGAGAAGCACACCTTTACTGCTCCCTTTGTCAACGCAGAGGAGACCCAGTACCTGTGCATCGAGGATCACTACACCAACGGCCGTCCTCCGCTGGAGCTGGGCGGTGTGCTGTACTGCGACCGCGAGACCGTTGACAAGATCGAGAAGATGAAGGTGTGCACCTGCCTGAACCCCCTGCACACCGCAATGTCCATCTACGGCTGCATGCTGGGTTACACCCTCATCAGCGCCGAGATGGCCGACGAGGATCTGCGTCCCTTCATCCAGAAAATCGGTTATATCGAGGCAATGCCCGTGGTCGTTGATCCTGGTGTCCTGAACCCCTACGAGTTCATCGGCGCTGTCATCAACCGCCGCCTGCCCAACCCCTTCATGCCCGATGCTCCCCAGCGTATCGCTACCGATACCTCTCAGAAGTTGGCCATCCGCTTCGGCGAGACCATCAAGGCATATCAGGCACGCGGTCTGGACAAGTCCAACCTGGTGCTGATCCCCCTGGTGCTGGCAGGTTATGCCCGCTACCTGAAGGGAATTGATGACAACGGCAAGGCTTTCGAGATCTCTCCCGATCCGATGCTGGCTGAGCTGCAGGCCATCGTGGCTCCTCTGGAAGTCAAGGAAGGCGAGCAGGACTTCAGCTGCCTGAAGAACCTGTACAGCCGTGCCGATGTGTTCGGTGTTGACCTGTACGAGGTCGGCCTGGGTGAGCAGATCGAGGGCATGGTCAAGGAGCTGTACGCTGGCAACGGCGCAGTCCGCAAGACCCTGCACAAGTATGTTGTCGCCCGCTGAGCGCTGACACGATCCTGAATTAAGCTATCTTCGTTCCCGCGCTGCGTTTTGCTTTGCCGCAGCGTGGGATTTTTTTGTTTTCCGGCATGGCGGAGCGCATGGCTCTTTACATTTGGAGAGCGATTTGCAATAATAGAAAAAAAGCGCAGGAGGGTCTGTACATGAAAGTAATGGTTTTTGATGTGGGCGGCACCGGGATCAAGTATTCCGTGATGGATGAGCAGCTGAACCGGACCGATACGGGCAGCACGCCTACCCCGGCGGATTCGCAGGAACACTTCCTGAACACTCTGCGGGAGATCTACCTGCCCCACAAGGACGAGGTGGACGGCATTGCCCTGAGCCTGCCCGGCTTCATCGATGCCGAGCAGGGTGTGGTCAGGGGCGGCGGAGCACCCTCGCTGGCCTACAATGTGGGCACGCCTGTCGGCCCCCGGCTGGCCGAGGCCTGCGGCTGCCGTGTCTGGATCGAGAATGACGGCAAAGCGGCCGCCATTGCAGAGCTGGAGCGGGGTGTGCTGAAGGGCTGCAGGAACGCAGCAGTGTTCATCATCGGCACCGGTGTGGGCGGCGGCCTGATCATTGATGGGAAGCTGGTGCGCGGCCGGGACTGCACGGCAGGCGAATACAGCTTTATGAACACCAACGCCGATGCCTGGAGCGACCCCACAAAGAGCGTTGCCTGCCAGTGCAGTACCAGCGGCCTGTTGAGCGGCTACCGCGCCCGCAAGGGCCTGCCCGCCGATGCACCCATGGATGGACGCATCTTCTTTGAGGCGGTCCACGCCGGGGAGACCGAGGCCAACGAGACCCTGCGCAGCTTCTGCCGGGCCGTTGCCGTGCAAATCTACAACCTGAACGTTCTGCTGGATCTGGAAAAAGTGGCCATTGGCGGCGGCATCAGCAAGCAGCCCATCCTTGTGGAGACCCTGAACGAGGTGTATGAGGAGTACATCCTGCGGGGCCATCCCTTCAGCGAAGCGCAGGCCCGCTGCCTGCCCCGCCCGGAGATCGTGCCCTGCCGGTTCCTGAGCGAGGCCAACCAGATCGGTGCCTTTGCAAGCTACCAGAAGGCGTTTTGGGAAAATTGATGGACAAAACGCACGAAGCTGTGTTATCCGTGGTGCATTGCCCAGCCGCCAGTTGAAATTGATTCTGGCATGGTGTGAGCTGCATAAAGATGAGCTGATGCAGAACTGGGAACTTGCCAGGGATGCAAAGCCTTTGAATCATGTGGCACCATTGATCTGAAAGGGGAGTACAGTATGGAATATATTCCAAAAGTGTTGCAGGCTGTTGCAGGGGAGGATTTTACCATCTACCTGTATTTCAGTGATGGCTCTGTCCGGCTGTATGATGCAAAGCCCCTGTTGCAGCTGGGGGGAGTGTTCGAGCCTATGCGCGATCCGGATTATTTCCGTGACCGGCTGACGGTGCTGAATGACACGGCGGCATGGGATGTGAGCGGTGACATGGACCCTTGCAATTGCATCGACCTTGACCCGATAGAGCTGTATGAGACCTGTCCGGTGGTCGTTGACCCGTTGGAAAAGGCATCCTGAAATAAAACACAACGGCACAGCGCTGGTGCATCATCGTATCTGCGCTGTGCCTTGATTTTTTGGCGCACCCATGATATGATAGACCCTGCGCGCAGGGCGCGCGGAAAACAAACAAAGGAGTTCTTTTTCTATGAAAACCATGCATAAATTTCTGGCCGTTGTGATCAGTGCCGCTCTGGCAGCCGGGCTGCTGGCAGGCTGCGGTGCAGCTTCCAGCACGGCTTCCGGTGCCTCCTCTTCTGAGGCCGTGTCCTCTGTGGCAGCTTCCAGTGAAGCCGCTTCCTCTGAGGCTGCTTCCGGTCAGGCCGAGGATGCCAAGGTCAAGGCAGAATTTACCGTGACCGGTGCGGATGGCGAGAGCCAGACCTTTACGCTGGAAGTGACCGATGGCGAGAAGCTGAGCGATGCTCTGGTGGAAGCCGGTCTCATCAGCGAAGAGGAGGCTGCTGCAGGCTTTGTGACCACCGTCAACGGCGAAACCGCCGACTGGGATAAGGATCAGGCATGGTGGTGCCTGACCGATGCCACCGGCGAGATGACCACCGTGGGCGTGGCAGACATTGCGCTGCACGATGGCGACAGCTATGCCTTTGTCTACACGAAGTAAGGAGCCTGTGCACATCCGGGTGCTGCGGCTGGTGCTCAGCGGCCTGATGGGTGCGCTGCTGGTGGTGAGCAAGCAGGCCATGAGCGGCTTGCCCAACATTGAACCGGTGACGCTGCTCGTTATCCTGTTTGCACTGGAGCTGCCCCGGGAAACGCCGGGGGCCGTTACGGTGTTCATCCTGCTGCAGGGCGTGCTGTACGGCTTTGGGCTGTGGTGGGCCATGTACCTGTATGTCTGGTATCTGCTGGCCCTGTTGGCATGGCTGCTGCGCCGGATGGACAATGCCCTTGGATGGGCGGTGTTCAGCGGCATCTACGGTCTGTGCTTCGGCGGCCTGTGTGCGGCAGTGTATCTGGTGGCAAAGACCCCGGCCTTTGCTCTGAGCTGGTGGCTCAGCGGCCTTTCCTACGATGCCATGCACGGCATGGGGAATTTTGTTATCATGCTGCTGCTCTACCGCCCCCTGCGCAGAGCGCTGCAGACAGCCAAACGGCAGCTGAGAGTGAATTGAAAAGGAAAGCATCCTCACCCTCTCCGTCATTGCTTGCGCAATGCCACCTCTCCCGAAGGGAGAGGCAAGACATCACAGAGGACAGATGCTGCAATATCTGGGATTGCCCTTGGCTCCCCCTTTGGGGGAGCTGGCGAGCGTCAGCGAGACTGAGAGGGTGAGCCATCAAAACAGAAAGAGGGCCGCTGCACGGAGCAATGTGCAGCGACCCTCTTTTGCGGAAACAGGAAAGAAAGCAGATTGCAGCCGCGGAGATCAGCGCTTAACGTTGAAGGCGGCCATGCCGGGGTAAACGGCACTTGCACCCAGATCCTCCTCAATGCGGAGCAGCTGGTTGTACTTGGCAACGCGCTCGGTGCGGCTGGGGGCACCGGTCTTGATCTGGCAGGTGTTCAGGGCAACGGCCAGATCAGCAATGGTGGTGTCCTCGGTCTCGCCGGAGCGGTGAGAGCTGATGGCGGTGTAGCCGGCCTTGTGGGCCATTTTGATGGCCTCCAGCGTCTCGGAAACAGAACCAATCTGGTTCAGCTTGATCAGGATGGCGTTGCCTGCACCCAGCTGGATGCCCTTGGCCAGACGCTCGGTGTTGGTAACGAACAGGTCGTCGCCCACCAGCTGGACCTTGCCGCCCAGTTCCCGGGTCATCTCCTGCCAGCCTTCCCAGTCCTCTTCATCCAAGCCATCTTCAATGGAGATGATGGGGTACTTCTCCACCAGGCTCTTCCAGTGTGCGATCAGCTCGCTGGAAGTGTACTCGGTGCCGGCTTTGGGCAGCTTGTAAAAGCCCTTGCCCTTGGGGCTCTTCCACTCGGAGGAAGCGGCATCCATGGCCAGCATGAAGTCCCTGCCGGGCTGATAACCGGCCTTCTCGATGGCGGCCAGAATGGTCTCGATGGTCTCCTCATCGCTGGACAGGTTGGGGGCAAAGCCGCCCTCATCGCCCACGGAGGTGGCCAGGCCCCTGGCCTTCAGGATGGAGGACAGAGCGTGGAACACCTCGGCGCACCAGCGCAGGGCCTCTTTGAAGCTGGGCGCGCCCACAGGCATGATCATAAACTCCTGCGTGTCCACGGTGTTGGTAGCGTGTGCGCCGCCGTTCAGGATGTTCATCATGGGCACAGGCAGGCGATTGCCATTCACACCGCCCAGAAAGCGGTACAGAGGCATCTCCAGAGAAGCGGCGGCAGCGCGGCAGGCGGCAATGGAGACCGCCAGAATGGCGTTTGCGCCCAGATTGGATTTGTCCTTGGTGCCGTCGGCCCGGAGCATGGCGGCATCAATGGCATAGATGTCGGAGGCATCCATGCCCACCACCGCGTCAGCGATGACGGTGTTGATGTTCTCCACAGCCTTGGTCACGCCCTTGCCCAGATAGCGGCCCTTGTCGCCGTCGCGCAGCTCCAGAGCCTCGAACTCGCCGGTGGAAGCGCCGGAGGGGGCACAGCCGCGGGCAACCGTGCCGTCGGCCAGAGTGATCTCGGCCTCAACGGTGGGATTTCCGCGGGAGTCCAGGATCTCGCGGCCGATCACAGATTCAATTTCCAGATAGTTCATCACAGTAACCTCCCGATTTTCGATGAGATATTATATAGATAGTCAAAACTAACTAACTGCCTTTATCCTACCACGTCCTGCACCCTTGCGCAAGAGGGTCTGCGGATGTTTGCCGCTGTAAACATTGATAGGATGCCCGCCGGGGCGGGTGCGTATCCGGCAGAAAGCGGGAAAAGGATGGGGGAGTGTGTGGATTTGTGGGTTTACATTCCGAAGAGGGGACGGTAAAATGATAGATGGACAAGAGAGAACCAAAGATCGAGGAGGATTTTTTTACATGAACAAAGACCTGACCGTGGGCTCCCCGTCCAAGGTGCTGTGGCAGTTCTGCCTGCCCATGTTCGGCAGCATCCTGTTCCAGCAGCTTTACAACATTGCCGACAGCCTTGTGGCGGGCAAGCTGATCGGTGAAAACGCCCTGGCCGCTGTGGGCAACAGCTACGAGATCACCCTGATCTTTCTGGCGTTCTCATTCGGCTGCAACATCGGCGGCTCTGTCATCGTTTCCCGGTACTTTGGCGCAAAGGACTACAACACCATGAAAACCGCTGTCACCACGGCGCTCATTGGTACGGTGGTGCTCTGCGGTGCCCTGATGGCGGTGGGCCTGCTGGGCTGCCGGAGCCTGCTGGTACTCATCCGCACCCCGGCGGAGCTGATGGCCGACTCGGCAGAGTATCTGGACATCTACACCCTGGGCCTGCCCTTCCTGTTCCTTTACAATGTGGCAACGGGCATTTTTACGGCGCTGGGCGACAGCCGCACCCCGTTCCTGTTTCTGGCGGTTTCCTCCACGGCAAACATCGCGGTGGACGTGTTGTTTGTGGCTGCCTTTGATATGGGGGTTGCCGGTGTGGCCTGGGCGACCTTTCTGTGCCAGGGGGTGAGCTGCGTGCTCTCCCTGTGGGTGGTGGCCCGGCGGGTGCGTGCTGTCCCGAGTGAGGGGGAGCGGGTCTGGTTCTCCTGGAAGATGCTGGGCCAGATCGCAGTGGTGGCCATCCCCAGCATTTTGCAGCAGAGCTTTGTCTCAGTGGGCAATATCATCATCCAGAGCGTTGTCAACTCCTTCGGTGCCAGCGTGATCGCGGGCTTTGCCGCGGCCACCAAGCTGAACAATGTGCTCATTTCCTCCCTGACCACGCTGGGCAGCGGCATTTCCAACTACGCCTCCCAGAATCTGGGTGCCGGTAAGAACGAGCGTGTCAAGGCGGGCTTCGGGGCCGGTGTCAGACTGCTGGGCAGCATCTGCCTCTGCTTCACGGCCCTGTACCTGCTGGCAGGCCGCCAGCTGCTCATGCTCTTTATGAACAGCCCCACGGGCGAGGCCATCAACACCGGCCTGACCTTCCTGCAGACGATCGCTCCCTTCTACCTGCTGCTGGCCTTCAAGCTGACCTCAGATGGTCTGATGCGCGGCTGCGGCATGATGGGCCGCTTTATGGCAACCACCCTTTCCGACCTGTTCCTGCGCGTGGTGCTGGCCATCCTGTTTTCCCGCTGGCTGGGCGTGAACGGCATCTGGCTGTCCTGGCCTGTGGGCTGGTTTGTGGGCACCGTGCTCTCCATGGTGTTTTATCGTACCTCTATTTACCGGCAGGCAGAAGAAAAAACGACGCTGTAACTTTTTTGACATGGGTGAAAGCTCTTCATGTCACGATGAAACAAAGTGAACAAAATGAAAAATAACCAAAAATGACACGGTTTTTTTGGCGGCTTTCACATAAAATGCCGGAAAATGCCCGGAAAAGTATGGACGGTTTGTGAATTGCACAACCCGCCCGGCGAGACTATAATGAATACACGCACAAAGCAGGGCCGCTTTGAAGGAAGCGCCCTGCTTTGTGCATCTATCACACGAAAAACTTCCAACAGGAGGATATTGTATTATGAAAAAGATGATCTCTCGCCGCAACTTTCTGACCGCTGCCGGTGTCGTGGCTGCTGCCGGTGTCCTGACCGCCTGCGGCGGCTCCTCCTCCAGCACTGCCGCTTCTTCCACTGCCGCTGCTTCCGGTGACACCATTAAGATCGGTGTGATGGGCCCCCTGACCGGCAACGTTTCCGTTTACGGCCAGGCCGTTGTCAACGGCGCTGCCCTGTACCTGAAGCAGGTCAACGCCGACGGCGGCATCAATGGCAAGCAGATCGAGATCCTGACCGAGGATGAGCAGGGCGATGCTACGCAGGCTGTCAACTGCTTCACCAAGATGGTGGACGAGGGCATCACCGCTCTGGTGGGCGATGTCACCACCACCCCCACTCTGGCAGTTGCTGCCGAGAGCGCAGATTACAACATGCCCATGGTCACTGCTTCCGCTACCGCTGAGGCCGTTACCTACGATGCCGAGACCGACACCGTGAACGAGAATGTCTTCCGTGCCACCTTCACCGACCCGTTCCAGGGCATCAAGATGGCCGATTATGCTTACCAGAAGCTGGGCTACACCAAGGCAGCCGTCATCTTCAAAAAGGGCGCTGACTACAACGAGGGTCTGGCTGAGAACTTCGTCAACGAGTTTGAGAGCCTGGGCGGCACCATCGTCGATCAGGAGAGCTACTCCGATGGCGACGTGGACTTCAAGACCCAGCTGACCAGCATCATGGGCAAGGGCCCCGAGACCGTGTTCTGCCCCAACTACTACGAGGAGGTGGGCCAGATCCTGTCTCAGGCTGAGAGCGTCGGCCTGAATGTTCCCTTCCTGGGCGGCGACGGCTGGGATGGCCTGGAGGGCTATGCCACTGCCGATCAGCTGAAGGACAGCTACTTCTGCGCAAACTACGCAAAGGGCTCCAGCCCCGAGTTTGAGGATGCCTACAAGGCAGAGTACGGCGAGGATTACCCCAACGGCTTTGCTCCTCTGGGCTACGATGCCGCCAAGACCGTGGTTTACGGTGTGCAGGCTGCTGAGGATGCCGGCCTGGAGGCCGGTACCGATGAGTACAAGCAGGCTGTCAACGATGCCATTGCCTCCGGCACCATCGAGGGCATCACCGGCACCTTTACCTTTGATGAGCACCACGATCCCGTCAAAAAGACTGCGATCCTGACCTATGTGGACGGCAAACCCGAACTGAAGGAAATGTTCTGATCCCGCTTCTGCGCCGCGCACCGGTGTGCGGCCTGAATGCCGGAACCAGAGAATGATGTACCCTTGCGGAGGCCGCCGGAACAGGTTGTCTCCGCTTTTTTGGTAGAAAGAAAGGAAGTGTCCATCCAATGACAGTGTTCTTTAGTCAGCTGATCAACGGCTTGTCCCTTGGCAGCATCTATGCACTGATCGCACTGGGTTACAGCATGGTGTACGGCATCATCCTGCTGCTGAACTTTGCCCACGGCGATGTCATCATGGTGGGTGCATACATGTCCTGGTTCGTTATGAACCAGCTGGGCCTTGGCCCGGTGACGGCCGTGTGCGCCACCATTATTACCTGCACCCTGCTGGGTGTGGTGATCGAAAAGGTCGCCTACACCCCGCTGCGCAACGCGCCCCGCATCTCCCTGCTGATCACAGCCATTGGTGTCTCCTTCTTCCTGGAGTACACCGCTGAGCTGGTGATGGGTTCCGGCGCAAAGGTCATCCCTTCCTACTACGGCAACAAGACCTTTATGATCGGCAGTGTGCCCCTGGGCCTGACCTCCGTGATCACACTGGTGGTCACTGTGCTGTCCATGCTGGTGCTGACCTTTCTGGTGCAGAAGACCAAGCTGGGCAAGGCCATGCGCGCTGTCTCTGAGGATATGGACGCTGCCCGCCTGATGGGCATCAATGTCAACAGTACCATCTCCTTTACCTTTGCGGTGGGCTCCGCGCTGGCCGGTATCGGCTCGGTGCTGTACTGCTGCTCCTACCCGCAGGCTACCCCCACCATGGGCTCCATGCTGGGCCTGAAAGCCTTTGTTGCCGCCGTTCTGGGCGGCATCGGCTCCATCCCGGGCGCAATGATCGGCGGCATTGCCATCGGCCTGTGCGAATGCTTCGTCTCCGCCATCGGCCTTTCCGCCTGGAAGGATGCCGTCACGTTTGCCATCCTGATCATCGTGCTGCTGTTCAAGCCCACCGGCTTCCTCGGCCGCAAGGTGCAGGAAAAGGTGTAAGGAGGGCAGGAAGATGAATAAGAACCGTAAAACGATCAAAATGCCCGTGCGCTACCTGATGAACGCGGTGCTGGTGGCTCTGCTGTTCGTGGCGCTTTCCTACCTGACCCGGAATATCCTGTCCACCTACCAGAACAAGGTGCTGATGACGGTGGGCATCAATATCATCCTGGCGGTCTCCCTGAACGTTGCCACCGGCTATCTGGGGCAGCTGCCGCTGGGCCATGCTGGTTTCATGGCTGTGGGTGCCTACACCTGCGCCCTGTTCACCAAGTTCTGCCCGCTGCCGGACGGTGTCTCCTTTGCCATCGGTCTGGTGCTGGCCTGCATCGTGGCTGGTCTGTTCGGTGTGCTCATCGGCATCCCGGCCCTGCGCCTGACCGGCGACTATCTGGCCATCCTGACGCTGGGCTTTGGCGAGATCATCCGCATCACCCTGAACAATATCGACGATGTGCTGGGCTTCAAGCTGTTCTATGGCTCCAAGGGCCTGAAGAACATCCCCAAGTACTCCAACTTCACCAACGTGTTCCTTTGCGTGGTCATCACCTGCTTCCTGATCCACGCTATGATGAAGAGCCGCCACGGTCGTGCCGTATTGGCCATCCGCGACAATGAGATCGCCGCCGAGAGCTGTGGCATCCAGACCACCTACTACAAGGTCATGGCCTTTGCCTTCTCCGCTGCCTTTGCGGGTCTGGCAGGCGGCCTGTATGCCTGCTACATCGGCGTGCTGAACCCCTCCACCTTCGGCTTTATGAAGTCCATCGAGATCCTGGTCATGGTGGTTCTGGGCGGCATGGGCTCCATGCTGGGCTCCATCCTCTCTGCAACGGTCCTGACCATCCTGCCTGAGGCGACCCGCAGCTTCGACAGCTACCGCATGGTCATCTACTCGCTGGTGCTGATCCTGATGATGATCTTCCGCCCGGGCGGACTGCTGGGCAGCTACGATTTCTCCATGAGCCGCCTTGTGGAGCGTGTCCTGTTTGGCAAGAAAAAGAAGGAGGGTGCAGACCATGAGTGAGTTCCAGACCAGACTGAACAGCGTCCCCTCCGGCGGCTTCCTGACGGACCGCGATAAGGACAAAAAGCCCATTCTGGATGTCCGTGAGCTGGGCATCGATTTCGGCGGTCTGACCGCCGTGGATGGCTTCAACCTGATGATCGGCCGCAACGAGATCACCGGCCTGATCGGCCCCAACGGTGCCGGTAAGACCACGGTGTTCAACCTGCTGACCAATGTTTACCAGCCCACCCGCGGCTCCATCCTGATCGATGGAATGCCCACGGCGGGCAAAAAGACCTATCAGGTCAACCGGATGGGCGTGGCCCGCACCTTCCAGAACATCCGTCTGTTCAAGGAAATGAGCGTCATCGACAACATCAAGGTCGGCCTGCATGAGTCCATGAAGTACGATCTTGCTTCTTCGCTGATCCGCCTGCCCAACTACTGGAAAGAGGAAAAGCACTGCACCGAGCGTGCTTTTGAGCTGCTGGACATCTTCCACATGGCAGATATGGCCTATACGCAGGCCGGCAGCCTGCCCTATGGTGCACAGCGCCGTTTGGAGATCATGCGTGCGCTGGCCACAAGCCCCAAGCTGCTGCTGCTGGATGAGCCTGCCGCGGGTATGAACCCCTCGGAGACCGCTGAGCTGACCGAGACCATCCGCCGCATCCGCGATGAGTTCAACATCGCCGTGCTGCTGATCGAGCATGACATGAGCCTGGTCATGGGCATCTGCGAGGGCATCGCGGTGCTGAACTTCGGCCGCATCATCGCCAAGGGCACCCCGGATGAGATCCGCAACAATCCCCAGGTCATCGAGGCCTACCTGGGCAAGAAGGAGGGCTGAACCGATGGCAGAAACGATGCTGAAAGTTGATAACATCAACGTCTATTACGGCAACATCCACGCAGTCAAGGATGTTTCGTTTGAGGTGCACGAGGGCGAGATCGTGACCCTGATCGGTGCCAACGGTGCCGGTAAGTCCACCACCCTGAAAACCATCTCCGGCCTGCTCCACCCCAAAACGGGCGACATCCTGTACAAGGGCAAGAGCATCAAGGGCGTGCGCGCCCATAAGATCGTGGAGGCCGGTCTGGCACAGGTGCCGGAGGGCCGCCATGTGTTCCTGCACATGACCGTGGAGGAAAACCTGGATATGGGTGCCTACACCCAGCCCGCTTCCACCATTGCAGCCAACAAGGAAAAGGTGTTCACCCTCTTCCCACGCCTGAAGGAGCGCCGCAGGCAGCTGGCGGGCACCATGTCCGGCGGCGAGCAGCAGATGCTGGCCATGGGCCGTGCCCTGATGAGCAACGCCTCTATGCTGATGCTGGACGAGCCTTCCATGGGCCTTTCCCCGCTGCTGGTGCAGGAGATCTTTGATATCATCCGCGATATCCACAAGGCAGGCATGACCATCCTGCTGGTGGAGCAGAACGCACAGATGGCCCTTTCCGTGGCCGACCGCGCCTATGTTCTTGAGACAGGCCACGTGGTCATGGATGGCACCGGTGCAGAGCTGCTGACCAATGAGCGCGTCCGCAACGCTTATCTGGGCGGCTGAGACTGCAGCTGGATAGAATGCAAAACAATACGCCCGCCGGGCGGTACGAGAAGTACCACACCCGGCGGGCGTTGTTCTGTCTGTAAGGGAATTATTCCGGCGCTTTCATGCTTTCCACCATGCTGATCTGGCGGACATGGCGGCGCATGAGCAGGCAGACGGCAAAGTTGAAGAGCATGGTGAGCGCCACGCTGAACACAAAGCTGCGGGGGGCAATGGAGCGGATGAACATCATCTGGTCCATTTCCACAGTGCGGATGATGAACTGGTGCAGGGGAATGCCCACCACCAGACCCACCAGGGAGCCGATGAGAGAGAGCAGGTCGATCTCCCGGAAGATGTAGCGGTAGACCTCCTTGTCATAGAAGCCCAGCACCTTGATGGTGGCAAGCTCCTTTTTGCGCTCGCCCAGGTTGACGCTGATGAGGTTGTAGAGCACCACGGCGGCCAATGCGGCAGCGCAGACGATGACCAGCATGACCACATAGTTCAGGCAGCCGATCAGGCCATCGAACATCTGAGTGGTGTCCTCGATGAAGGAGACGGAGCTGACATAGTTGCAGGCCAGAATGGCGGAGGAGAGGGAGGCGCGGGCTGTATCGGTGGGGCAGTCGGTCTGACCGTAAACGGCGTTCCAGGCGGGCAGAGCACCGCCGTTCAGCGTTTTGAGCTGCGCCTGCGAGAGGTACAGCCGGGTAAAGACATAGTTTTCGGTGATGCCGGTCAGGGTCAGGGACCTGCGCCCGCCGTCAGCGGTCTCCACCTCAAAGCTGTCGCCCACGGAAAGCCCCAGCTTTTCAGCGGTCTTTTCGGTCAGGATGACGCTGGAATCGTCAAAGGCAATGGCCTTGTGGCCCTGCCGGGTGCGGAAGGTGAAGTATTCAGTCATCTGGCTTTCGTCATTGGCGGCAACCAGGCTGACGGTCTCTTTTTCACCCCCGGCGTTGTAGAGGGTGACGCTCTTGGTGTAATAGCGGCCCCAGCTGGTGATCCCGCTGCTGGAATCCAGCAGGTCGGCCAGACCGTTCTCCATGGTCAGCGCCTTTTCGTTGCTCAGGGAGATGGTCAGGTCGGCGTGGGTCAGCTCGGTGGTCTGCTTGGTCAGCATGGGCAGCAGGGAATCCTGGATACCGAAGCCGATGAGGAGCAGGGCCGTGCAGCCCGCCACGCCCAGAACGGTCATAAAGAAGCGCTTTTTATAGCGGAACAGGTTGCGGGCGGTGGTTTTCTGAGAGAAGCTCATCCGCTTCCACAACGGGGTGAGATATTCAAGGAGGATGCGCTTGCCCGCTGCAGGCGCACGGGGCAGAAGCAGGGCGGCGGATTTTTCCTTGAGGCTGGCGCGGCAGGCCTGCAGGGTGGCAAGGCCGATGACCGCCGCGCTGAGGGCCATGCTGCCCAGTGCCAGGCCCGGGTAGAAGTGCAGGGTAAAGGTGGGGAGGGAGAACATCATGGTGCGGTAGGCATACCAGAAGATGGTGGGGAATACCACAAAGCCCACGGCAATGCCCACGATGCTGCCCAGAACGCTGGCGGCAATGCCATAGAGTAAGTACTTGCCTGCAATGCTGGTGTTGGAGTAGCCCAGCGCCTTGAGGGTGCCCATCTGCAGGCGGTTCTCGTCCACCATGCGGGTCATGGTGGTGGAAGCCACCAGCGCCGCCACCAGGAAGAAGAACACCGGGAACACCCGGGCAATGGCGGCCATCCGGTCAGCGTACTGTTCCAGCGTGACAAGGCTCAGGGTACTGCCGCGGTCCAGCACATACCACTCGCCGTTCTGGATGTCCGCGATCTTCTCTTCCGCATCGTTGATCTGCTGCTGGCCTTCGGCGAGCTTCTGCTCCGCATCGGCCTTCTGGGTCTCGTACTCGGTGCGGGAAGCGTCCAGCTGCTCCTGCCCGGACCGGTACTGTGCCCAGCCCTCGTCCAGCTGGGCGCGGGCGGCCTCAAACTGGGTGTAGGCTGTGGCAGTACCGGTGCTCAGCTGGAGCTGGCCCTGCAGCAGCTGTACCTTCATTTTGCGCAGGGCGGCTTTGGCCTCGGTGACAAGGTCTGTGTTGGAGAGGTTGGGCGAGGAGATGAGCCCTTTGGCGTACATCTGCTGCTTGCCGGCATCCAGCTGGGCCTGATAACCGTCCAGCTGGCCCTTGATGTTATCGTAGGCTGCCTGTGCCTTGGCAAGCGCGTCCCGCAGCTCGGTGTATTCCTCGTCCTCGGGCTCGGCCTCATCCAGCGCCTTTTGGGCATTGTTCAGGGCAGTCTCGGCATAGCCCAGCAGGGGGTCAGCCACCTGTTTCAGATTGACCAGCAGCTGGATCTGCTGAAGCTGATCCTCAAATTCCAGCACCTGCTCTTCGCTGCTCACCAGCGTAGAGGCACCGCTCTGCATGGTATCGGGCAGGGCGGCCTTCTGGGCGGCAAGCTCGGCTTCGCCTGCGTCCAGCTGGGCCTTGGCGGCATCCAGCTCCCGCTGCGCGTCGGTCAGCTTCTGCTCGGCTTGTGCAAACTGGCGCTCGGCTTCGGCCTTCTGTTCGCTGTAGGTCTGTTTGGCATCGTCCAGCTGGGTAGTGGCATCCTCAATAAGCTGGGCCCGGCGGGCCACACAGTGCTCCTTGCTGATGGCATCCAGCCGGTCAGCCACAGTATCCACAGCGGTCTGGTATTCGTCGCTGTAATTGTCATACTGTGCGGCATCTGCTACTTTGAGATAACAGACGGTATAATAATCTGCGGTCAATTCACCGTTCTGCACGAACACAAGAGCATCCAGGATGCCGTCGCCGACGGTGCTGGTCTCTTGATTGGCAGAAAAATATTGAGGGTCCTGCACCTGGCCCACCACGGTATATTCGGTGCGGCGGATATCCTCGGTGTCCTCGGGCAGGGTGACCACGGTGCCCAGCGGGATGGGGTCCGCGTGGCCCAGCACCTGTACCACACACTCGTTGGCGGTTTCGGGCATCCGCCCCTCCAGCAGGGTCAGGCGGTTCATATTGGCCTCGGTATCCGCAGCCGGGTCGGCGGGAAGCTGCTGCACCCGCAGCACGGCTCCGTCGGTAGAGCTTGACCAGCGGCCCTCGGTGTCCAGATACTTCACGGGCATCACGGCGCTCACGCCCTCCGTGGCGGCAATGGCGGAGAGATCTGATTCCGAAAGGCCCAGCGTGGAGAGCACCCGCAGGTCGAACACATTTTGCTGGACATAGTACTTCTGCCCGGCGGTGCGCATACTGGGGGCAAAGCTGACCAGGCCTGTCAGCATCATCACGCCCAGCGCCACGATGCCGAACAGGGAAAGAAACCGGTTCAGATTGCTCCGGAAGTCACGCCGGATATTTTTACGATAGCTTTTCTGCATAGCGGTCACCACTCGATCTGTTCCACCGGCACCGGGTGTTCGTTGACCTTGTTGGACAGGATCTGTCCGCTCTTGACCTGGATGATCCGGTCCGCCATGGCCGTCAGGGCCGTGTTGTGGGTAATGACGATGACGGTGCGCCCTGTTTCGCGGCAGGTGCGCTGGAGCAGGGCCAGCACCTGCTTGCCGGTCTTGTAGTCCAGCGCACCGGTGGGCTCATCGCAGAGCAGGAGCTTGGGGTTCTTGGCCAGCGCCCGGGCAATGGAAACGCGCTGCTGCTCGCCGCCCGAAAGCTGGGCAGGGAAGTTGTTGAGCCGCTCGCCCAGACCCACACTTTCCAGCGTGGCGGCGGGGTCCAGCGGATCACGGCAGATCTCGCTGGCCAGCTCCACATTTTCCAGTGCAGTCAGATTCTGCACCAGATTGTAGAACTGGAAGACGAAGCCAACATCATACCGGCGGTAGGTGGTGAGCTCTTTTTCGGAAAAATGGCTCACATCTTGCCCATCCAGCCAGACATGGCCCTCGTCGCAGGTGTCCATGCCGCCCAGAATGTTCAGCAGGGTGGTCTTGCCTGCACCCGAGGGCCCCACAATGATGCAAAACTCGCCCTTGTCTACATAAAAATTCAGGTGATCGGCCGCCGCAATGCGGACACTGCCGGTCTGATAATATTTGGAAACATCCTCAAACTGCACAAAATGTTCCATATGCTGCTCCTTGCCTTGAAAAAATTATTGTTCCATCCTAACTATAACATATTTTGCAGCAGGTTTGCAGGGGCAGAGCGCTGGAATTTGCAAAAAGTTAACAGGTCGTATCAAGGATAAAGTCAACGGTCTGCTCGATCTGGAATTTTGCGAAATACCCCTCTTCCAGCGGGATCCACCGGGCGGTGAAGCCGGAATAGCGTTCTCCCTCCCGCGCCAGCAGACGGCGGGCCTGCTCTTCCTTGGAGCAGGTGACGAAAACCTTCAGATCATAACAGTCCGCAAGGGTGGGGTGGCAGCTGTAACTGCCCTCCACGATGACCAGCGGCTGGGGCGCAAAGCATTGTTCCGGCAGGTAGGCACCCGCCCGGCAGGAGTAGGCACGGTAGGGGACGGCCTGCCCGGCCCGGGCGGGGGTGAGCACCTGGGCACGCAGACGCTCCAAGTCCATGTTGGCGCAAGGGATCTGCTCCCAGTTTGCTACACGGCTGGCTGGGGGAAGATAGAAGTCATCGGTATGCACCGTGATGCTCTGGGAAAACTGCCGGGCCAGCTGTGCCGCCAGCGTGGTTTTGCCGCTGCCGCACCGGCCGTCCAGCGCCACCAGCACCGGGTGATCGGGATGGGCAGAGAGAAAATTGGAGAGTTTTTCTACGAGAGGGAAAAGGGTGGTTGAAATCATAATTCCTTCTTAAACGTCAGATTTTTGTATTCGGTCTGGGAGCCGCTTCGGCGGAAGGTTCCATTTTCAGTGGGCGTGAAACCTAGTGCACGCATCACGCCGCAGGAACCGGCATTTTCGGCGGCAACATCGGCCAGAACGGTTTTTATACCGTTCTGTGCACCGAACTGCACCAGAGCGTTTACCATTTCTTTGGCATAACCCTTGCGCCAGCAGGTAGGGTGGATGCAGTAACCGATATCCCAGCAGCTGCCGCCATCCTTGACCACAGCACAGCAGGTACCAATGGGCTGGTGGGTGACTTTGTCCTCTGCAATGACATAATAGCAGTCTGTGCTGTCGCTCAGGTTGCGGAGCAATTCCATATATTCGTTCAGGTCATCGATATCGTCCAGCACCGGGTCGGACAAATATTTTCCGGTGATGGGGTCACCCCAGATGCAGAGTGCAAAACCGGCATCCCGAGCTTCCTGCGGGCGCAGGCGAAGCCGGGTGGTTTCAAAAGGTGTGAAAGTCATGGAAAACGCTCCTTCTTGACAAATCGTTAAAAATTGACTATACTACAAATAGAAAAGGCGCTGGCCGCAAACGACTAGCCCCTTGCCAAATTAGTCAAGAAAAATGACCGCTCTGGGTTGGGGAACTTCGAGGCGGTCATTTTTTCTTGCGTTTTTTATCGCTTGTGGCGATTGTCCATGTAATCTGAAACGTTACAAAAATTGTTCCACCGATCAATGTCAGCAAAACTGCAACATCCGAAAAACTCATGGTCCTCACCCCCTTTCCGCCCTTAGGCATCCGGGGAGCGGGCAACTCTTCAAGAAACCAGCCATTCCCGGCACCTAGGTACCGGCAAGTGGGCTGCCGCCTGCGTTTTGGACACAGCGCCTTCGCCGCCTATGCGGGCGGCTGACTATACTATACCATGAATTTCGACACGCCGCAACACGCGCAAAAAGTTTGATGCAGAAAACTTGTCAAAACCCCTTGACACCACCCCAATGCTGTGGTAAGATAATGCCACGTTAGAAATAACTAACCGTGAGGCGGTCAGCAGACAAATGGTCTGTGCCGCATTCTTTTAGAGTTCGAGGTTAGAAATATCTAACTGCTGCACCTGCATAGAATGCGGAGCGGCGGGGAACGCTGTTCCTGAAGAAAACGAGAGCGGAGGAAAGCAGCCATGGAGCGTAATTTTGAGACCGTGATGATCGAACAGTGCGCGCCGGTGCTGGCAGGACTGAAACCTGCCGGGCTGTTCCGCTATGAGACCCGGGACTGTGCCGACCTGGCTGCCCGGGTGCACCGCTGGAATGACCAGCTGGGGGAGAAGGGGCTGAAGGTCCGGGTCCTCAAGGGCTGTGCTCAAACCCACCGGTATCTCATTTATGTTTACCGCGAGAGCCGCCTGCGTCAGGTGTTGGCCGATGAGGCGGTGCGGGAGTTCCTGCAACGCGAGGGCTATGCCCTGCCGGAAGATGCTTCCGATTGTGACGGTATGCTGCGGCAGCTGTCCCGGCGGCTGTGCTGCGAAGCCGATTTTCCCCATGAGATCGGTGTGTTTCTTGGTTATCCGCTCACCGATGTGGTGGGCTTTATCGAAAATCAGGGCCGCAACTTCACCTGCTGCGGCTGCTGGAAGGCTTACGGCGACCCTGATGCCGCCGCACGTCATTTTGCCCAGTTGAACAAGTGCACCAGAGTGTATCTGCGCCTGTTCCATGAGGGCACCCCCATTTTCCGCCTTGCTGTGGCGGCTTGACAAGTCATTCTCTACCAATACTCTCTTTTTATCCTGGCACCCACCGGAACAAACCACGCTCCGGCGGGAAGAAATCCTCCTTTTGACACGCGGCCGTCCGTTGCAGCCTTGACTACTGCGCCGGGCGGCTGTGTCATTTCATGGATAGAAAAAATGACGGTAAAATGTAAACAATGGCTAACTTTTGCTCAGGAATTTGAGTTAGTTGTTGTTGATTGTGATGAAAAAACTGGGATATTTGGGCAGAAAAACTGTTTGTTCATATAAACTAACTTTTAATGATGAAAAAACTATTGACAACAAAGGTTAGTAAGCGTAAACTATCCATGCTGATAGTTCCGACTGACTAACCGCTCCGGTGCATCAGCAGCCCACAAACAGTATGAAAAAGGGAGTGGAATGTTATGATGCCTCTGACAATGGCGAAGGCGGGCGAGACCGTCACCATCAAGAAGATTACCGGCAAAGATGAAGTCCGCCTGCATCTGGCAGAGCTTGGTTTTGTGGTGGACAGCGAGGTGACCGTAGTCAATGAGATCGCAGGCAACCTGATCGTACAGGTCAAGGAAAGCCGTCTGGCACTCGACAGGACGATGGCAAATCGCATTATGATCGGCTGAACAGCGCAGCACGCTGTTTGGGACCTGCTCCGACACTGGAATGGTCTCTGAATAAAGACAAGTAGAGGAGGAAATTTGCATGAAAACTCTGAAGGACGTGAAGGTCGGCGAGACCTGCACCGTGGCTCGCCTGCATGGCGAAGGCCCGGTCAAGCGCCGCATCATGGACATGGGCATCACCAAGGGTGTTGAGATCTATGTCCGTAAGGTGGCACCTCTGGGCGACCCCATGGAGCTGACCGTGCGCAACTACGAACTGAGTGTGCGCAAGGCCGACGCTGAAATGATCGAAGTGGTTTGATTCCAAAGAGAGGAAAGGACACGCAATGAGTATTAAAATTGCACTGGCCGGTAACCCGAACTGCGGCAAGACTACCCTGTTCAATAACCTGACCGGCTCCAACCAGTACGTTGGCAACTGGCCCGGCGTTACCGTGGAAAAGAAGGAAGGCAAGCTGAAGGGCGATAAGGATGTCATCATCCAGGACCTGCCCGGTATCTACTCCCTGTCTCCCTACACGCTGGAGGAGGTCGTCTCCCGTACTTACCTGGTCAAGGAGAAGCCCGATGCCATCCTGAACATCATCGATGGCACCAACATTGAGCGCAACCTCTACCTGACCACCCAGCTGATCGAGCTGGGCATCCCCGTTGTTATGGCGGTCAACATGATCGATCTGGTCCGCAAGAACGGCGATAAGATCGACCTGAAGAAGCTGAGCAGCGAGCTGGGCTGCCAGGCAGTTGAGATCAGCGCACTGAAGGGCGAGGGCACCGAGGCTGCTGCCAAGGCTGCGGTTGCCGCTGCCCAGAAGCAGAAGGCCGGTGAGTTGCCCCATGTCTTTACCGGCAGTGTGGAGCATGCCATTGCACACATCGAGGAGTCCATCCAGGGCAAGGTCGATGACCGCTTCCTGCGCTGGTATGCGGTCAAGTTGTTCGAGCGGGATGAGAAGGTCGTGGAAGAGCTGAAGCTCGACAAGGCTCTGGCTGACCACATTGATGAGCACATCAAAGACTGCGAGAAGGAGATGGACGATGATGCGGAGAGCATCATCACCAACCAGCGCTACTCCTACATCAACGGTGTCGTTGACAAGGCCGTCAAGAAAAAGGCCCGTGTGGAGCACCTGACTGCTTCTGACAAGATCGACCAGATCGTGACCAACCGTGTGCTGGCTCTGCCCATCTTCGCGCTGGTCATGTTCCTGATGTACTCCCTGTCCATGGGCACCTCCATTGCAGATGGCGGCTGGGCTATCGGCACCTTTGCGACCGAATGGACCAACGATGTCCTGTTTGGTGAGATCGTGCCGGGCGCGCTGGGCGGCTTCCTGGAGAGCATCGGTGTGGCAGGCTGGCTGTACGGTCTGATCATGGACGGTATCGTGGCCGGTGTCGGCGCGGTGCTGGGCTTCGTTCCCCAGATGCTGGTTCTGTTCTTCCTGCTGTCCATCCTGGAGGATGTGGGCTATATGTCCCGTGTCGCCTTCATCATGGACCGTATCTTCCGCCGTTTCGGCCTGTCTGGTAAGAGCTTCATCCCCGTGCTGGTTGGTACCGGCTGCGGCGTGCCCGGTGTTATGGCTTCCCGTACCATCGAGAACGAGCGTGACCGCCGTATGACCATTATGACCACCTGCTTCATCCCCTGCGGCGCTAAGATGCCCATCATCGGCCTGATCGCAGGTGCAATGTTCGGTGGTTCCTCTCTGGTTGCTGTTTCCGCTTACTTCATCGGCATGGCTGCCATCATTTGCTCCGGTGTTATTCTGAAGAAGACCAAGCTCTTCGCTGGCGACCCCGCACCCTTCGTTATGGAGCTGCCCGCTTACCATGTGCCTGCATGGGGCAACGTTTTCCGTGCCACCTGGGAGCGCGGCTGGTCCTTCATCAAGCGCGCCGGTTCCGTCATTCTGGCAGCTACCGTTGTGCTGTGGTTCCTGCAGGGCTTCGGTTTCGAGAATGGTGCCTTCGGCATGGTCGAGGATCAGGACAACTCCGTCCTGGCCGCTATCGCTACCAAGATCGCCTGGATCTTCGCTCCTCTGGGCTTCGGCAACTGGCGTGCAACCGTTGCTTCCGTCTCTGGTCTGATCGCAAAGGAGAACGTGGTTGGCACCTTCGGTGTTCTGTATCACTTCGGCGGCGAGCTGTCTGAGAACGGTGATGAGATCTGGGCAGCAGTTGCGCAGGATTACACCGCTCTGTCCGCTTACGCCTTTATGATCTTCAACCTGCTGTGCGCTCCCTGCTTTGCCGCTATGGGCGCGATCAAGCGTGAGATGAACAACGGCAAGTGGACTGCCATCGCCATCGGTTATATGTGCGCTCTGGCTTACTGCGCGGCTCTGGTCGTGTACCAGATCGGCGGCCTGATCACCGGTGAGGTTGGCTTCAACTTCTTCACCATCGTGGCAATCGTGATTTTTGCCGCATTCCTGTACCTGATGTTCCGCCCCAACAAGTACGTTGGCGACAACGAGGTCAAGATCGACGTTTCCAAGATCAAGTAAAATCATCTGTCCAGTTTGAAAGGGTGTGTTCTGTATGATGGAATTCCTGGCCACGAACTTTAATCTGCCTACCATTATTGTAGGTGCTATCGTGTTTGGCGGTGTGGGCTGGGCCACATGGCACTCCCACAAGCATGGCGGCTGTGGGGGCTGCGGCGAAGGCGGCTGCAATGGCAATTGCGGCGGCTGCAGCGGCTGCCACTGATCGGTAAAAACCGCTGGGCGCGGGTCGAACATCCAATCGGCCCGCGCCCTTTTTTAGAATGAAAAAAGTTAGTTTTGGATAACACTGGAAGCGGCTTACATTATTATAGAAGAGAGTGATACTATGGAACTGACAGCAGCCCATCTGCGGTATCTCCTGGCCATCTATGAGGTCTCCCAGACGCATCTGGATATCTGCTCCCGCAGCATTGCCGAAAAGCTGAACGTGACTAAGCCCAGCGTGGTGCGTATTATGAACCTGCTGATGGATCGGGGAATGATCGTGAAGGAACACTATGGCAAGATCTATCTGACCGATCGGGGCATCTTTGTGGCAAAGGCGGTCAGGGCTCAACTGGAAACGGTGCTGACGCATTTTCCGCCTGTGCGCATCGACATGACCGAGGAGGAACGCTATAATGCCGCTTTGGCCCTGACTTCGGCCCTGCCCGAACGGGCTTTTACCGGCGAATATGACCGCTTGTTCGGCCTGGATGAATCTGAAAAGGAGAACGTTTCGTGATCAACAAGAAACTGCTTTCCTTCGATCGGAAGGCCCTGCGCTATGTGGGGCTGAACGTGCTGTTCCAGTGGCTGGGGATGCTGTGCAATGTGGTGCTGGTGATGACGGTATCCCGCCTCATCGGCGGCGTGTTTGCGGGCAGCCTGACCGGCAATGCCCTCTGGCAGGGGATGCTGCTCTGCCTGCTGACTGTGCCGGTGCGCTATGGCCTTACCCTCTGCGCCTCCGATATGAGCAACCGGGCTTCCAAGGATGTCAAGCGCACCCTGCGCAGCAGCATCTATGCAAAGCTCACCCGGCTGGGGGCCGGTTACAGCGAGACGGTGGCCACCAGTGAAGCCGTGATGCTGACCAGTGAGGGGGTGGAGCAGATCGACACCTACTTTGCAAAGTATCTGCCCCAGCTGTTTTACAGCCTGCTGGCCCCGGTGACCCTGTTTGTGCTGCTGGTGGGCGTGCACGCGCGCTCGGCCATCCTTCTGCTGTGCTGTGTGCCGCTCATCCCCCTATCCATTGTGGCGGTGCAGAAGTTTGCAAAGAAGCTGCTGACGAACTACTGGGGCGAGTACACCACCCTGGGCGACAGCTTTCTGGAGAATATCCAGGGCCTGACCACCCTGAAGATCTATCAGGCAGACGGCTGGAAGCACGAGGAGATGAATGCCCAGGCCGAGCGGTTCCGCAAGATCACGATGAAGGTGCTGACCATGCAGCTGAACAGCGTGACCCTGATGGACCTGATGGCCTACGGCGGTGCGGGTCTGGGCATCATCAGCGCGGCATCGGCCTTTGCCAAAGGCCAGCTCAGCCTGACCAGCGCCCTGACCATCCTCCTGCTGGCGGCGGATTTCTTCCTGCCCCTGCGCCTGCTGGGCAGCTACTTCCACATTGCCATGAATGGTGCGGCTTCGGCTGAGAAAATCTTCAGGCTGCTCTCTGCCCAGGAGCCTGAAGATGGCGAAAAGACTGCCGACCCGGCCGACAGCACCCTTGCGCTGGAGCATGTCACTTTTGGTTACGAGAAGGAGCGCACCATCCTGCACGATGTGTCCCTGACCATCCCGCAGGGCAGCTTTGTCTCGCTGGTGGGCGAAAGCGGCTGCGGCAAGAGCACCATAGCGGCCATCCTGTCCGGTGCCCGCACCGCGACGGAGGGAAAGGTCACGCTGGGCGGCATCCCGGTCAGCGAATGGAAGCAGGCCGACCGCCTGCGCCTGCTGACACTGGTGCCCCACAATGCGGCCATCTTCAAGGGCACGGTGGAGGCCAACCTCCGGATGGCCCGGCCCGATGCAGCCGAAGCCGAGCTCTGGGCGGCCCTGGAGCAGGTGAACCTTGCAGACTTCTGCCGCAGCCAGAGCGGCCTTGCAACGGCGCTCCACGAAGGCGGCTCCAACCTGTCCGGCGGGCAGCGCCAGCGCCTTGCCATGGCCCGTGCCCTGCTTCATGATTCACCCATCTATGTGTTCGACGAGGCAACCTCCAATGTGGATGCCGAGAGCGAGAACGATATCATGAAAGCCATCCACAGCCTGGCGGGAAAGAAAACAGTGATCCTGATCTCCCACCGTCTGGCCAATGTGGTGGACAGCGACTGCATCTATGTGCTGGAGGCAGGCCGCATCGCCGAGCAGGGAACGCACAACGACCTGCTGGCGGCACAGGGGGTGTACAGCCGCCTGTACAACGCCCAGAAACAGCTGGAAGACCTTGGGGAGGTGAGCGCATGAACAACACAAAACACCGCAGTCCGTTTGCCATTGCCGCACGGCTGATCGTGCTGGTCCGGCCCATGCTGCCCATCATGCTGGCAGCCATTGTCATGGGGGTCATCGGCCATTTCTGCGCCACCTTTATCACGATCTTCGGCGGCTTTGCCCTGCTCACGGCGGCAGGCCTGCCCAGCCCGCTGGCAGGCGTGGGCACGGCATTTGTCTGCATCCTTGTCTTTGCCCTGCTGCGCGGCGTGCTGCGCTACGCAGAGCAGGCCTCCAACCACTATATCGCCTTCAAGCTGCTGGCCCTCATCCGGGATAAGGTGTTCGGCGCGCTCCGCCGCCTGACCCCCGCCAAGCTGGAGGGCCGTGACCGGGGCGACCTGATCTCCCTGATCACCGCCGACATCGAGCAGCTGGAGGTGTTCTATGCCCACACCATTTCGCCGGTCTGCATCGCAATCCTCTGTGTGACCGGCATGACCTGCTTTACGGCCAGTTATCATATTCTGCCCGCACTGGTGCTGCTGGCAGGCTATCTGCTGGTGGGCATTGCTCTGCCGGTGTGGTCTGCCAGACGGGGCGACAAAGCCGCCCGCGAGTACCGGCAGGCCCTGGCCGACACCAACAGCTATCTGCTGGAAAGCCTGCGCGGCCTGCGGGATATTCTGCAGTACCAGAACACCGCCGCGCGCGCCGAGGGCATCACGGCCCACAGCGAGACGCTGGGGGAGAAGCAGAAGGCCATGAAGTACCGCGAGGGCGTGACCGTGGGTGCCGCCAACACCCTCATCGTACTGACGGCGCTGGCTGTGCTGGGGGTGAGCATCCGGCTGTATCAGAATGGCCAGCTGGGCGCGGAGGGGGTGCTGGTCTGCACCCTGTCGGCCCTGAGCTCCTTTGGCCCGGTGGTGGCGCTGGCCAACCTCGGTGCCAGCCTGACCCAGGTGTTCGCCAGTGCCGACCGTGTCCTTGACCTGCTGGACGAGGACCCCGTGACTGCCGATGTGACCGACGGCGCGGATACCACCTTTACCGGTGCACAGGCTGAACATGTCAGCTTTGCCTACGCCAAGGAAGAGGTGCTCCACGACCTGAGCCTGACCATCCCGGAAAAGAAGATCGTGGGCATCACGGGCCGCTCCGGCAGCGGCAAATCCACCTTTCTGCGGCTGCTCATGCGCTTCTGGGATGTGAGCAGCGGCACCATCCGGTTTGGTGAACGTGACATCCGCACCGTGAACACTGCCGCCCTGCGCGCCCAGGAAAGTCTTGTGACCCAGGAAACGGAGCTGTTTGACGATACCATAGAAAACAACATCCGGATCGCCCGGCGCGATGCCACCCGTGCCGAGGTGGAGGCTGCCTGCAGAAAGGCCGCGCTGGATGGCTTTATCAACAGCCTGCCCAAGGGATATGATACCCCTGTGGGCGAGCTGGGCGGTGCACTCTCCGGCGGTGAGCGCCAGCGCATCGGTGTGGCCCGTGCCTTCCTGCACGATGCACCCTTTCTCCTGCTGGACGAGCCTACCTCCAATCTGGACAGCCTGAACGAAGGAATCATCCTCAAGGCCGTGCGGGATGAGTGCAGGGAAAAGACTGTCCTGCTGGTCTCCCATCGCAGATCCACCATGGCCGTGGCCGACCTGAGCTTCTCGGTAGAGAGCGGACGGCTGAGCTGAGAAAACCGGATATCATGCAAAAAAGACGCGCTCTGTGATGAGCGCGTCTTTTTTGTGTGCAGGGAGAAATTTACTGCTTGCGTGCGAACACGATGCCGATGGTACCGGGGCCGGAATAGCCGCCGATGGTGGTGCCGATGTCGGTCTCGTAAACATTCTCAAAATTGCCGTACTGCCGCAGTCCGGCCTTGATGGCCTCCATGCAGCCGGGCTTTGCCTGGGTGGAAGAGATGAACACCATGCTGCGGTCGATGTCCTCCCGGTTCGCCAGCTGGTCGGTGATGTACTTGCCCACGCAGATGGGCAGACTGCCCCGGTACTTCCGCACGACTTTCAGTTCACCATCGATGACGGCCAGGCTGGGCTTGATGCCCAGAATGTTGGCCCCGAAGGCCAGCACGCCGGAGCAGCGGCCGCTTTTGGCCATGTAGTCCAACTGGTTGAGTACAAAGCTCAACTCGACCCGCTTGGCAAGGCCCTGTAAGCGCATGGAAATGTTCTTGGGCGGCAGGCCGTCAGCGGCCCACTTGGCTGCCTGCAGGACGAGATAGCCCTGCCCGGTGCAGATATTCTCGCTGTCCACAACATAGACGTTGCCGAACTCCTGCGCCGCCAGCCGGGCGTTCTGGAAGCAGGAGGAGAATTTGGAGCCGACATTGATGTGGATGACGGCATCGTAGTCTCTGGCAAAGGGGGCGAGGAAGTCGGTGTATTCCACCAGATTGGGGGCGGCGGATTTGGGCATTTTGCCGCCGTTCTGGGCATGGGCGAATACATCGGCGGGGTGGATGGTAACGCCGTCCAGATAGCTTTCCTCCCCCATGAGGATGTGCATGGGGATCAGGCTGATGTTCCACTGCCGGAGCAGCGCTTCGGACAGATCGCAGGTGCTGTCCGCAGTGATCTTGATGTTCAAAATGAGATTCCTCTTTTCCAGCCGCGCGTCCGGCGGCAGCGTGATAGTTCAAAATTTACAGCTATCATACCACAAATGCTTCAAAATTGTTAGCTATCAAGCCGATAAAAAATGTAAATCTTTTATGAAGTGTGCAAAAGGGGCGAAAATCCATGGGATATCTGTACAGTTGTCACAAAAATGTGCCGGAGTTTCTGGTTCTTTCCGAAAATTCGCTCGGAACTGTTTATTTTGTCGGCCAAAAATTATATAATAAGTAGTACACAAGAATTAAGATGGATTCGGTCTGCCTTGCGGCCGTTTGTTTATTGGAGGTTTGCCTGCTTATGTTCGTTACTGATTATACCATGCATCTGCTGGATCATGTAAAAAAGATCCACTTCATCGGCTGCGGCGGCAGCGGTATGTATCCGCTGATCCAGATCCTCACTGCCAAGGGATATGATATCTCCGGCAGCGATGTGCTGGACGGCAGCATCATCCGCTCGGAGCGGGAGATGGGCGTGAAGGTCAGCCTGGGTCATGCTGCGGACAACGTGATCGGCTCTGATCTGGTGGTCTACTCTGCCGCCATTGCCAAGGACAACGTGGAGCTGAACGCCGCCGCTTCCTATGGCATCCCCACTGTGGAGCGCAGTGTTCTGCTGGGCTATGTGAGCCGCCTGTACAAGGACAGCATCTGCGTTTCCGGCACCCACGGCAAGACCACCACGACTTCCATGATCACCACCGCACTGGAGCTGGCAGGTCGTGATCCCTCTGCAGTCATCGGCGGCAAGCTGCCCCTCATCGGCGGCTACGGCAAAGCCGGCAAGGGTGATGATATCGTCATCGAGGCCTGCGAGTTCTCCGAGACCTTCCTCAAGCTGACCCCCTATATGTCCGTGGTGCTGAACATCGATAACGACCATCTGGACTATTACGGCAGCATGGGCGAGCTGAAGTTTGCCTTCAAGCGCTTTGCCCTGATGACCCATTTTATGATCTTTGCCAATGCGGACGACAAGAACACCATGGATGTCATGTACACCCTGGACCGCCGCGTGCGTACCTTTGCCATTGACAATGCGGCCGACTATCGTGCTGTCAACGTGCAGGAGTACAAGCCCGGCTTCTTTGAATTTGATCTGAAGGAGTGGGATACCAATGAGCTGGGCCACATCCGTCTGGCAGTGCCGGGCCGCCACAACATTTACAATGCACTGGCCATGTGTGCTGTCTGCCGCTCTGTGGGCCTGACCGTGGAGGAGTGCGCCAACGCTGCCCTGAACTTCAAGGGGGCAGGCCGCCGTTTTGAGGTCTACGGCGAGTGCAACGGCGCAGTGGTCGTGGACGACTACGCCCACCATCCCACCGAGATCCGCGCGACCCTGAACACCGCCAAGGAGCTGGGCTACAATCGTGTCATCGCAGTCCATCAGCCGTTTACATACAGCCGGACCAAGATGCTGTTCAACGACTTTGTGGATGTGTTCAAGATCCCTGATATCACGGTGATCACCCCCATCATGGGTAGCCGCGAGCCCAACGACCCCACCATTACCAGCGCAAAGCTGGCGGCGCAGATCCCCAACTCTGTGCTGGTAGACAGCCTGGAGGCTGCCGCTGACTGGGTCAAACAGAACGCCCGGGAGGGCGATCTGGTCATCACTCTGGGCTGCGGCGATATCTATAAGGCCAGCAAGATGATGGTGAAAAAAGACTGATCGTAAGGACTGATTGTTTGGAATAGCTGAAAGCCGCCGGGTCAAAAACGCTCGGCGGCTTTTGGCTGCCGGACGTTTCACAGACCGAACTGGTCTGCAATACCACCCTGCGAAAGCGCCCTGCCGGGAGACCGGCGGGGCGTTTTTGCGCTATGGGATGGGCGTGATGAAAAATATCTCAAAAATTTTACACAAATCAGACCCGGAAGGGTGGCGGCTGGGGTGGGATTCTGCTATACTGATTCTGGTACGAAAAGGAGGAGAGAGGATATGCCATCTACGTATGCACACCGCCGCTTTGGTGCGGATGTTCTGGTGCAGCTGCCCAGGGAGCTGCGGGAAAAGATCACCCCGTACCGGCCGCTGTATGATATGGGCCTGCACGGGCCTGACCTGATGTTCTACTACCGGGCATTGCAGTCCAACCCCGTGAACCGGCTGGGCAACGCCATGCACGAGCAGCCGGGCCGGGTGTTCTTTACCCGGGCCCGGGGCGTGGTGAACACGGCCCGCAACAAGAATGCCGCGTTGGCCTATGCGCTGGGGTTCGTCTGCCACTTTGCACTGGACAGCACCTGCCACCCCTATGTGGAGCGCTACACCCGGGAAAGCGGTGTGAGCCACTGTGAGATCGAGACGGAGTTTGACAACCAGCTGATGCGGGAGGACGGGCTTGACCCGATGCACTTTTTCACAGCGGGGCATATCCGCCCCAACCGGGAGTTTGCAAAGATCATTGCGCCGTTCTACGAAAATGTCACGGCAGACGAGACCTACGGAGCCATGCGGGGCATGGTGCGGGTGCACCATCTGCTGCAGGCTACCAGCCCGGTCAAGCGCTGGGTGGTGTTGACGGCCCTGAAAGCGGCAGGTACCTATGATGTCATGCACGGGCTGGTGGCGAACCTCCAGCCCAATCCCCGGTGCGAGGCCAGCGACAAAGAGCTGGAAGCGCTGTATCAGCAGGCTCTCCCGCTGGCGGTGCGGCTCATCACGGAATATGTGGAAGGGCTCTCCAACGGCGCACCGCTGGACAAGGCCTATGACCACACCTTCGGAGAATTTTGAGAGGGATGCAAATGAACGAAGCAAAGCAAAAATTTCGCCTGACCGGCCTGGAACGGGCGTGGATCTTATACGATGTGGGCAACTCGGCGTTTGTGCTGCTGGTGGCAACGCTGATCCCCATCTTCTTCAACGCACTGGCTGAGGGGGGCGGCTTGAGCTCGGTGGAGTATCTGGCCTACTGGGGCTATGCCGCCTCGGTGGTCACAGTCATCACGGCGGTGCTCAGCCCGATCCTTGGCACACTGGCCGATACCCGCAACTTCAAAAAGCCCATCTTCACCTTCTGCGTGGCAGTGGGTGTGATCGGCTGCTGCGCCATGGGGATGGCAAGCACCTGGCTGCCGTTCCTGCTCATCTTCATCTTTGCCAAGGTGGGCTTTTCGGGCAGTCTGGTGTTCTATGATTCCATGCTCAGTGATGTGACTGTGCCGGACCGGATGGATGAGGTCTCCTCCAAAGGCTATGCCTGGGGCTACATTGGCAGCTGTGTGCCCTTTGTGATCTGTCTGGCGCTGGTGCTGGGGGCCGGGAGCATCGGCATCTCCCAGATGACGGCGCTGAACCTTGCTCTCTTTATCACCGCCGCCTGGTGGCTGGTGACCACCCTGCCCCTGCTGCGCCAGTATAAGCAGGTGCACTTTGTGGAGGTGCAGGAACATGCCATCCGGCAGAGCTTTGCCCGCATCGGTCACACCCTCCGCCACCTGAAAGAGGACAGGCAGGTGTTCTGGTTCCTGCTGGCCTTTTTCTGCTACATCGATGGTGTGTACACCATCATCGATATGGCCACGGCCTACGGCACGGCCCTGGGGCTGGACACCACCGGCCTGCTGCTGGCGCTGCTGGTCACCCAGATCGTGGCCTTCCCCTCGGCACTGGTGTTCGGGCGGCTGAGCGGGCAATACCCCTCGGGCACCCTTATCCCGGTCTGCATCGCGGCCTACGCGGGCATTGCGCTGTTTGCCTTTTTCCTGAAGCACCAGTGGCAGTTCTGGGTGCTGGCCGTTGTGGTGGGCATGTTCCAGGGCGGCATCCAGGCGCTGAGCCGGAGCCATTTTGCCAAGATCATTCCGCCGGAAAAATCGGGCGAGTACTTCGGCCTGTTCGATATCTGCGGCAAGGGCGCATCCTTTCTGGGCACCATGATCGTCAGTGTGGGCAGCCAGCTGACCGGCAGCGCCAATGTGGGTGTGGGCAGCCTGATCGTGCTGTTCATTGTGGGATTCGTGCTGTTCCGGGTGTCGGATCAAAAGTAAAAACAACCCTCTCAGTCAAAGCCTTCGGCTTTGCCAGCTCCCCCGAAGGGGGAGCCTTTTTCATGTCCCCGGAAGCTGGCTCACCCTCTCCGTCAGCGCTGGCGCGCTGCCACCTCTCCCGAAGGGCGAGGCCTTGGCAGTGATTGCAAAGTCTGTGGTTTCGTCAGAAGCTCCCCCTTTGGGGGAGCTGGCGCGAAGCGCCTGAGAGGGTGAGGACGCTCACCTTTTTTGTTCGTTGCGTCTTACCGGAAGGCGTGGTACAATAGGGCCAAACACTTTGAAAAAATATGACCCAAAGGAGAAACAACATGAACTATCCCGGTTATACGCTGGTGCGCCGCGAGGACTGCCCGGAGCAGCACGGTGTGCTGACGGTTCTGAACCACGATGTGAGCGGGGCCACTGTCCTGCTGGTGGAGAACGAGGACACCAACAAGGCGTTCGGCATCGGCTTCGGCACCTTCCCCTCCGACGACACCGGTGTGTTCCACATTCTGGAGCACTCGGTGCTGGCGGGCAGCGAGAAGTACCCCGTGACCTCGCCTTTTTTGCAGCTGCTCAAGAGCAGCATGGCTTCCTTCCTGAACGCCATGACCTTCCCGGACAAGACCGTGTACCCCTTTGCCACCCCCAACGAGACCGATTTCAAGAACCTGATGGATGTGTACCTGAACGCTGTGTTCTGCCCGCTGGCCATGGTGGACAAGGCCGTGTTCGAGCAGGAGGGCTGGCACCGGGACGCGGACGGCACGGTGAGCGGTGTGGTCTACAATGAGATGCAGGGTGCGCTGGCCTCCCCGGACGCGCAGCTGCAGAACGCGCTGGAGCGGGCCATGTTCCCGGATACGGCCTACGGCTTTGTGTCCGGCGGCGACCCGGCCTCCATCCCGGCCCTGACCTATGAAAAATACCAGCGGGTGTACCGCCGCCATTACAGCGCCGACAACTGCTGCATCACCCTGTACGGCAAGATGGATATGGCCGAGAAGCTGGCGTTTCTGGATGAGCACTACCTGAGCAGGATGCCCAAGGGAACCAGCCACCCCCGGCTGACGGTGCAGGATCAGCAGAACGGCGTGCGTGTGCACATCCCGTACTACACCGAAAACCCCGAGCCGGATCAGGTGCAGTGTGCGCTGGCCTGGTACACCGGCGCGTTTGCTGACCGGGAGCGCCAGCTGGGCGTGGAGATCCTGCTGGATGCCCTGCTGGGCACCAACCAGTCCCCGCTGAAGGCAGCTCTGCTGGAGCAGAAGCTGGGGGCGGATATTGACATTGGCTTTGACGACAGCACCCTGCAGCCCACGCTGGAGTTGGTGCTGCGGGGAGCCACCGCAGAGACTGCCCCCAAATTTGCAGCTGGCGTGAAACAGGCTGTGACCGACCTGCTGGCAGGGGGCATCCCCGAGGAGCTGCTGCTGGCCAGCCTGAACGCCATGGAGTTTGCCTCCCTGGAGCGCCCGGGCAGCCTGCCCGACGGTGTGCTGGATGCCATCTATGCCGCCACCGGCTGGCTCCACACCGGAGACCCGGCCCTGCTGCTCCACACCGACAAGCTGTTTGCTTCCCTG
Source organism: Faecalibacterium sp. Marseille-Q4137 (assembly GCF_017377535.1). Classification (NCBI taxonomy): domain Bacteria; kingdom Bacillati; phylum Bacillota; class Clostridia; order Eubacteriales; family Oscillospiraceae; genus Faecalibacterium; species Faecalibacterium sp. Marseille-Q4137. The sequence continues at coordinate 56,375 of NZ_JAFREK010000002.1, read as the reverse complement.
CGGGAGAAGCTTTCTACCGGCTGGTTCAATGACCTGCTGAAGGAGCTGCTGCTGACCGAGCCGGTGCAGGTGATCCAGACCCCGGCCCTGCCCAAGAAGGACGAAGAGGATGCTGCCCCTGCCCGCAACGACGGCAAGCTGGTGCTGGACCATCCGCTGACCGTGGCCGACCTGGGCGATGGTGACAAGAGCGCTGCCGGTACGGTGGAACCGCTGGCCGGTGCGGAGCTGCTGCACCACCCCTCCAAGGGCAGCCTGTATCTGAATTTCTACTACGATCTGGGCGAGTGCACCCCGGAAGAGGTGCAGTATCTTGACCTGCTGACCGATATTCTGGACGAGCTGGATACCCCCGAGCACACTGCCCGGGAGCTGCAGACCCAGCGCGCCACCTGGCTGGGCAACAGCATGGCCTGCATCAGCTTCTGGACCGGGCGGCAGGAGGGCAACCCCTGCCACGCAAAGCTTACCTGGAACATGAGCCTGCTGGAGCGGAATCTGGACAAGGCCATTGCGCTGGGCAGTGAGTACCTCTATAAGACCTGCCTGACCGGCCCCAAGGCCGAGGAAGCCTTTGCCCGGGTGCTGAGCCAGCAGAAGCTGAACATGGAGCAGCAGTTCATCCGGCAGGGCAACCAGTACGCTGCCGTGCGTGCCGCCGCCCACTACTCAGTGGAGTATGCCCTGAGTGAGCGGTGCAGCGGCGTGACCGGATACCACTTCCTGTGTAACCTGCTGGAACGGGCCGACTGGGCCGCCATGGGCAAAAAGCTGGAGGCGGTGCGGGAAAAGGTGCTGAACCATGCAGCCCTGACCGTCAGCCTGCATGGCAGCGAGGAAGCGCTGGAAAAGCTGCGTGCCCTGCTGCCCGGCAGTGCCTTTGCTGCCCAGGGCCGCACCGCTGCCAAGCCCTACACAGAGGTGCTGACGGCCCCCGTGAACGAGGCATTTATCATTGACGGCGGAGTGAACTATGATATCCTGACCTGGCCCATGGAGCGGCAGGCCGACCGCCGGGTGCTGGCCCGCATTATGAGCTACGAATACCTGTGGCACAACATCCGTGAGGTGGGCGGCGCTTACGGCACCGGAATGCTGACCCGTGCCCAGACCGAGGGACTGTACACCTACCGTGACCCCCACCTGACCGAGAGCTACGAGACCTTTGCCAAGGCCCCCGAGGTGCTGGCAGGCCGGGAGTACACCGAAAAAGACCTGACCGAGTTCATCGTGGGTGCGGTGTCCGAGATGGATTCGCCCAAAAAGCCCAACGCTGAGGCCAAGGAGCTGGACCGCCGGTACTTCTGCGGCATCACCGATGTCATGCTGGCCGCGGACCGCAAGGCCATGTGCAGCGTGACAGCTGAAACGATCCGGGCAGAGGCCGCAGACCTTGCAGACCGGATGGCAAACGCCACCCGTGTAGCCTTTGGCAGCAAGGACGCTGTGGAAGCAGGCAAGCAGCTGTTTGACCGCATCGAGACCCTGTAAGCAGAACCGAAACTGAATCTGTAACGAAAGCAGGCACTCTGCCTTTGCCCCGGACGGGGCGGGCGGAGTGCCTGCTTTTTTGCGCAAAAGGCGCTTCACGCACCTGATGTGTCTGCGCGTGAAAAATCCGGAAGAAAAACGGAGATTTCTGCACGGCGCGATACAGCGATGAAAAATGAGAAGTTATTTTATACGGATTGGATTCTATGACGCTAAAAGTACAAAACGGCCCTGAGAAAGTGCGCGCTGTTGCAGGGGACGAAAAGCTGGTATCCTTGTGCCAAGCCAAACAGAAAGGATGTGAGAACACAGGATGGCGCAAGCAAAACAGCCGGGCAGGGACAAGAGCCTTGCCAGCCTGCACAAGGCCACCGACACCCTGAGCACCATGCTGGCGCAGGAGGTCAAGGAACTGAACGCCCGGCAGAAGGTCCAGCGTGCCGATGGCTCCGACCCCGCCCTGATGAAGGGACTCAAGGAGGCCACGGCGGTGCTGAAGGATCTGGCCGCGGTGGCCAAGACCCTGAACGATCAGGGTGCGGATGCCGAGGCCCGGGCGTGCGGTGTGGTGCTTCTGCCAGCCGTGGAGGACGTATGAATGCAGAGATCGTATGGCGGCCCCAGCCCCGGCAGGCGGAGTTCATGCGCCGCCCGGAACCAGAAGCCCTGTACGGGGGCGCGGCAGGCGGCGGCAAGAGTGACGCGCTGGTGATCGAGGCCCTGCGGCAGGTGCACATCCCCCACTATCGGGGGCTCATCCTGCGCAAGACCTACCCCCAGCTCAGTGATCTGGTGGACAAGAGCATGGCTTACTACAAGCGGGCTTTTCCTACGGCGCAGTACAACGCCACCAGCCATGTGTGGGTGTTCCCCAGCGGGGCAAAGATCTACTTTGGTTCCATGCAGTACACCAAGGACCGCACAAATTATCAGGGCAAGGCCTTCGACTTCATCGGGTTCGATGAGCTGACCCATTTCGAGTGGGAAGAGTACAGCTATATGATGAGCCGCAACCGCCCTACCGGCCCGGGCACCCGGGTCTACCTGCGGGCCACCACCAATCCCGGCGGTGTGGGGCACGGCTGGGTGAAAGCCCGGTTCATCACGCCTGCCCCGCCCGGCACCCCCATTGTGGAACAGTTCCCGGTGCGGATGCCGGACGGAACCGAGAAGGTGCTGGAGCGGGCAAGGGTGTTTATCCCGTCCAGCGTGTTCGACAACCCCGCCCTGCTGGAAAATGACCCGGACTACCTTGCCAGTCTGGCAAGCCTGCCCGAAGCGGAAAAGCAGGCCCTGCTCTATGGCAGCTGGGACAGCTTTTCGGGGCAGGTGTTCACCGAGTGGCGGAACGACCCGGGGCATTATCAGGACCAGCGCTGGACCCATGTCATTGCGCCCTTTGCCATCCCCAGACACTGGAAGATCTACCGGGGGTACGATTTCGGTTTCTCGAAGCCGTTCTCAGTGGGGTGGTACGCGGCGGATGAGGAGGGCAGGCTTTACCGCATCAAGGAGCTGTACGGCTGTACGGGCCGCCCCAACGAGGGCCTGCGCATTGATCCGGTGGAACAGGCAAGGCGGATCCGGGAGGCAGAGCAGAACGACCCGATGCTCAAGGGCCGCACCATTCTGGGGGTGGCTGACCCCGCTATCTTTGATGAGAGCCGGGGCGAGAGCATTGCCGCCATGATGGAGCGGGGCCCCCATTTTCTCCACTGGGTCCCCGGTGACCACACCCGCCTGGCGGGGAAGATGCAGTTCCACTACCGGCTGGCGTTCGATGGGGAGGGGCGGCCCATGTTTCAGGTGTTCAGCACCTGCAGGCACTTCATCCGCACCCTCCCGAACCTGGTCTATGACGAGAGCAATGTGGAGGACATCGACACCCGGCAGGAGGATCACATTTACGACGAGTGCCGGTATGTGCTGATGGAAAATCCCATCTCCCCGCCCCGGCAGACCGTGCAGCCTCCGGTGGGGGATGACCCGCTGGAGCTGCACCGGAGGGCGAGATTTTACAGGGTATAGGCGGCTCACCCTCTCCGTCAGCGCTGGCGCGCTGCCACCTCTCCCGAAGGGCGAGGCCTTGGCAGTTATTGTAAAGTTTGCAGTTTCGTCAGAAGCTCCCACTTTGGGAGCAACGACGACGACCGCCGCCAGCGGCGGATTGAGGGAGGAGTTGTTGGGGCAGCGGCCAGCAAGGATGCGAACAGAGTGAAGCAGACGCTGGGAGCCGCAACCCGGCTGTGGGCGAGCGGAGCGAGACTGAGAGGGTGAGGAAGCTAACAAGAAAGGAGTAAGCAATGATCGATGAAAAGCCCCCCATCGGGGCAGAAGAGGTGGCCGAAGCCACTGCCATTTTACAGAAATACAAGGCTGGAAAAGCCGCGCTGGACAAACGCATTGTGGACAACGAGCTGTGGTTCCGGATGGGACACTGGAAGAACTACCAGAACCCCATGATGGAGGGCAAGCCCCAGCCTGCCAGTGGGTGGCTGTTCAACAGCATTGCCAACAAGCACGCCGATGCCATGGACAATTACCCGGCCCCCAACGTTCTGCCCCGGGCGGCAGACGATGCGCAGACCGCACAGGTGCTTTCCAGCATCCTGCCGGTGGTGCTGGAGCAGGCAGACTATGAGCAGGTGTACAGCGACACCTGGTGGCGCAAGCTCAAGCAGGGCACCGGGGTCAAGGGCGTGTTCTGGGACCCGGAGGCCCGGGGCGGCGTGGGAGAAATCGCCATCCGGCCCATGAACCTGCTCATGCTCTACTGGGAGCCGGGCGTGGCGGATATCCAGGCCTCGCCCCACTTTTTCTCCCTGAGCATGGAGAACAGCAAACAGCTGGAAAGCCGCTGGCCCCAGCTGAAGGGCCACAGCGCCAGTGTGCTGGATGTACCCCGTTTTCTCCACGACGGCGGGCTGGATACCACCGAAAAAAGCGTGGTGGTGGACTGGTACTACAAAAAGCCGGACGAGGCCGGACGCACCCTGCTCCACTACTGCAAGTTCTGCAACGGCGTGGTGCTCTACGCCAGCGAGAACGACCCGGCCCTTGCCGGGCGGGGCTTCTACGACCACGGAAAATATCCCTTCGTGTTCGACCCGCTGTTTATGGAAGAGGACAGCCCGGCGGGCTTTGGCTATATCGATGTGATGAAGGAATGCCAGACCGCCATCGACAGGATGAACCATGCCATGGATGAAAATGTCCTGCTGGCATCCAAGCAGCGGTATGTGCTCAGCGACACGGCGGGCGTGAACGAGGAGGAACTGGCAGATCTCAGCCGGGACATCGTCCATGTGGCCGGGCGGCTGGGAGACGAGAGTTTCCGCCCATTGCAGACCGCCGGTTTGCAGGGGAACAGCCTGAGCTACCGCAACAGCCGCATTGAGGAGCTGAAGGAGATCAGCGGAAACCGGGATATGACCCAGGGCGGCACCGCAGGCGGCGTGACGGCGGCAAGTGCCATTGCGGCCTTGCAGGAGGCGGGCAGCAAGCTCTCCCGCGATATGCTCAAGAGTGCCTACCGGGCCTTTGCAAGGGAGTGCTACCTCATCATTGACCTGATGCGGCAGTTTTACGATGAGGAGCGGGTGTTCCGCGTCATCGGGCCTGCCGGAGGCAGGGAGTTCGTGCCCTTTTCCGGGGCAGCGCTGCGTGCCCGCCCCATGGGGCTGATGGGCGGCGTGGAGCTGGGAAGCCGGGAACCGGTGTTTGATATCGTGGTGAGCGCTGAGAAGAAATCCACCTTCAGCCGCCTTTCCCAGAATGAGACGGCGAAGGAGTGCTACCAGCTGGGTTTCTTTGCACCCCAGAATGCCGACGCGGCCCTGGCGGCACTGGAGATGATGGACTTTGAGGGCATCGAAAAAGTGCGCCAGAGGGTGCGGCAGAACGGCACGCTGGCACAGAAGCTGACGGCGGCCCAGATGCAGATCGCGCGGTTCCACGAGAAATTGAGCGGCGCGGAGGAAAATCTGAGCACACGAGCATTGGCGAAAAACCTCTCCGGCGCTTTGCGCCAGCTCTCCTGACAGGAGAGCCAGGTTCACGCTGCTGCTGGCTTGTCTCCCCTATGAGGGGAGGTGTCACCGCAGGTGACGGAGAGGTTTTACATGAGAAGGAGGCAGAAATGATCAAGGTGAATTATACGGAATTGGACGGCCCTTACGGCCCGGCCATGCGTCTGGAGGCGGCGGGCCATGCAGGCTATGCCCCGGCAGGGCAGGATATCGTGTGTGCCGGTGTCAGCACCCTGATGCAGGCACTGGTCAGCCTGCTGGCGGGCGAGGAAAACGCCCACAGCGATGCTTTTGACGAGCCCGATGGCCCCCGCCTGACGGTGACTGCCGCCCGGCCCTGTACCGCATGGGTCGAGGGGGCCTTTGAGCTGGCCAAGGCGGGCTTTGCCCTGCTGGCCGAGCGCTACCCGGACAATGTACGCTTTGCCGACCGGAGTGCCCGGGGCAAGCAGGAGATGATGGACCTGCAGCTGTTTGCTGACGGCGGCGAAGCGGCTGCCCCTGCCCTGAGCGCGGCCCAGGAACAGCAGGCTGTGGCATCGGGTACCATGAAGCCCGGTGAGAAAGCGGACGCAAGGCAGGAGACGACCGCCCCGGAGGGGGAGAAGGAGGTGAAAGAGACCGAACCGGTCAAGGCAGAAGAAGGGCAGGAACAGGAACCGCCCCGCCCTGCGCTGCCAAAACGTTTCCCGGGAAGCCAGGCTGTGGATGCCCTGCACCGGCGCTGGGCTGCGGAGGAGGCCATGATGCGCCGGGCAGTGCCGGAGTTTTCCCTGCAAAAGGAGCTGGCAGACCCCGAGATGCGCCGCCTGATGCAGCTGCCCGGGATGCGGATGCTGGATGCCTACCGGCTGGCCCACTACGGGGATGCCATGCGCCAGACTGCCCGCACCGTGGAGCAGGGCGTGGTGGAGCGTATCCGCCAGCGCGGGGCGCGCCCTGCTGAAAACGGCACCCACCCCGGCAGCGCCGCCGTGACCGGTGCGGATGTGAACCGGATGACCCGCAGCCAGCGGGAAGCGCTGGAACGTCAGGCACTCCATGGTGCAAAGATCAGTTTTTGAGGAAAAACCCTCTCACCGCTTCGGTCTGGCTTTGCCAGCGCCTTGCGGAGCTCCCCCGAAGGGGGAGCTTGAAATCAATGAAAGAAAGGATAATGACTATGAACAACTTCAACATTCAGCTGTTTGCCGAAACTCCCCTGAACTCCACCACCACCATGACCCCGGAGATGAAGACCTTCTACGAGAAGCGCCTCATCGACCAGGCAGAGCCCCGGCTGGTGCATGACCAGTTTGCGGATTACTATCCTGTGCCCCAGAACGGCGGCAAGACCATCGAGTTCCGCAAGTACGACAGCCTGCCCAAGGCTTCCACTCCGCTGACCGAGGGCGTGACCCCGGACGGTCAGGCCCTGAACGTGACCACCATCACCAGCGACCTGCACCAGTATGGCGGCTGGACCCCGCTGACTGACGTGCTGCAGATGACCGCCATCGACAACAATGTGGTGCAGGCCACCCGTGTGCTGGCAAGCCAGGCGGGCCGCACCATGGACAGCATCACCCGTGATGTGCTGGCGGGCGGCACCAATGTGCTGTATGCCCCCAAGCAGAATGCAGACGGCACCGAAACGGAGGTGAAGAGCCGCAAGGAGCTGGACAAGACCTGCACCCTGACCCCGAAGCTGTTCTTCCGGGCGGCGGCGCAGCTGGGTGCCATGAACGCGGATCCCATCGGTGACAGCTACATTGCCATCATCCACCCCTATGCCGCCTATGACCTGAAGACCTGCAGGGAATTCATTGAGGCGCACAAGTATGCTGACCCTGAGACCATGTACCGCGGCGAGATCGGCAAGCTGGGCAACATCCGCTTTGTGGAGACCAGCGAGGCCAAGATCTGGAAGGACACCACCTGTCCCAGCGGTCTGGCCGTGTTCGGCACGCTGGTGCTGGGTGCCCATGCCTACGGTGTGACCGAGCTGGAGGGCGGCGGCCTGGAACACATCGTCAAGCAGCTGGGCTATGGCGACGACCCGCTGAACCAGCGCGCTTCCGTGGGCTGGAAAGGGATGCGCGCCGCCGAGCGTCTGGTGGAGCAGTACATGGTGCGCATTGAGAGCGTATCCAGTTATTCGGAGAATGCGAGTGCCAACTGAACCTCTCAGGCGCTTCGCGCCAGCTCCCCCAGTAGGGGAGCCCTTGGCAAACCGGGCAAGCCCTGCTGGATGAACGAAACTAGGCGAGGCGTAAAAGGCAGTGCCCCTGCGACAGAGGGCAGAAAGGATGAAAAATGGACAAGAAAAACGTAAGGATCCGGCTGTTCAAGGACAACAGCCGGTACAAAGGCGACCTGTTTGTGAGTGTGAACGGCGTGAGCTATAAGATCCGCCGTGGCGTGGAGGTGGAAGTGCCGCCCGAGGTGGCAGAGGTGCTGGAGCACAGCCAGGTGCAGGATGAGCGCACCGCTGCCCGCATTGCCGCCGCCGAGAAGATCGCGGGGTGAGCGCATGACAGTGGGACAGGCTCTGGAACGGGCCGAGGAACTGCGGCCGGGCTGCAAGGTGGACGGCTGCACCCGGCAGCGCTGGCTCTGTGAGGAGGACGGGATGCTGCGGGCCCTGCTGTTCTCCGCCTGCGGGCTGCGGGCCGGAGTGGGGGCAGACCTTGCCTGGCCTGCGGAGGGCGGTCTGGACGATGCCGTAGAGCTGCTGGTACCCGTGCCTTTTGATGCGCTCTACCCGCATTACCTCTGCGCAAAGCTGGATGCTGCCCTGGGCGAGACGGAACGTTACGCCGGGGAGCAGGCCCGGTATAACAGCATTCTGGCCGAGCTGAGCGCCTGGCTGCGGCGGCGGGCAAAGCCGAAACGCGGTGCGCAGTGGCGGTGGTGAAAGGGAGGAAAGTGGATGCTTCTGACAAATCGGACCGGTGTGAAGAACACCCGGGATCTGCTGCGGGCCTTTGGCGGCCTGAACGAGACCTACGGCTGCACCGAGGCTGAGTACAGCGGGGGAATGAATTTTTCGGCCCGGGATTTCCCGGCCCTGAGCACCCGGCTGCCCCGCCGCAGGCTGCAGGAGCTGGCCGGGCTGAACGGGATGTATCACCTGAACGGTCTGCTGACCGTCTGCGGGCAGGACCTGGTTTATACCCCGGACGAGGCCCCGGCCCAGCCCGTCACCGTGAAAAATGCCGTGGCAGACAGCCGCAAGACGATGGTGGGCATCGGAACAAAGATCCTGATCTTTCCGGACAAGGTGGCGTTCGATACGGCTGACGGCAGTGCGGCCCCGCTGGGTGCTGCTTGGGAGGCGGGAAGCCTGAGCGTGAGCTTTGCGCCCTGTGATGCTTCGGGGAATACCTACGAGGTGAAGGACAAGGGCACGAAGGAGCCGGAACACCCGCAGGACGGCCAGCTGTTTCTGAAGCTGAACGAGCCGGACAAGCCCTATTCCGCAGAGAACACGCTGGAGGTGTACAGCGAGGCTTCGGGCAACTGGACGGTGATCCCGCTGGACTACTGCCTTGTGACCGCTGAGGGCATCGGGGCGGAGTTCCGGGTGTGGGATACCGTGACCCTGACCGGTACGGGGGCTGAACAGGCAGGCCAGTGGGCCGGGCTGGACGGCGACCGCATCGTGTACGGTGTGACCGAGACCACCCTGCGCCTGCGGGCTGACCCGGGCGGCGAACACTTTTACGGCAGACTTGTCCACAATGGCAGCAGTGCTGTCTGGGTGAGCATGGACGGCACACAGCGGGAAGAGCATTTCCCGGCGGAGGGTGTGAAGGTGGAGCGCCGGGTACCCGACCTTGAGTACCTGACCGAGTGCGACAACCGGGTGTGGGGCTGTTCCAGCAGCGAGAATGTCATCTACGCCTGCAAGCTGGGCGACCCCACCAACTGGTTCTCCTACCGGGGCATTGCGGCAGACAGCTATGCCGTGACCGTGGGCAGCGACGGCCCCTTTACCGGCGCGGCCACCTGCATGGGCTATGCGCTGTTCTTCAAGGAAAACACCCTGCACAAGCTCTACGGCTCCAAGCCCTCGGATTTCCAGCTCAGCTCCCTGCGCTGCCGGGGCGTGGCCAGAAACGCGGCCCGCAGTCTCTGCGTGCTGAACGAGACGCTGTACTATCTCTCGCCCGACGGCGTGATGGCGTGGGACGGCAGCATCCCGGCCAAGGTGTCGGCGGCGCTGGATGCCGGGCGGCTTGCCAATGTGAAGCAGGCTGTGGGCGGAGCGCTGGATGGCCGGTATTATCTGCATGTCAGCCGGGAAAACGAGGTGCGTCTGCTGGTCTATGATACCGAGCGGGGCCTCTGGCACGAGGAGGATGTCTGCTCCTTTGAGATGGCCAGCACCGGCGGGCAGCTCTATCTTTGGGATGGCCGGGCGCTCTGGGCCGCTGATCCCAGCCGGGAAGCGGCAGGTCAGAGAAGCGAGGGAACGGAACAGGGCGTGGAGTTTGCCCTGACCACCGGAGATCTGGGGTTGGACAGCCCCGAGGAGCGGTACCTATCCCGGCTGACGCTGCGGCTGGATGCCGCCTGCAGGAGCCGGGTGACTGTGGAAGTGAGCTATGACGGCGGCCCCTGGGAGAACGCCGCTGCCCTGACAGTGGAGGGCCCGCGCCGCAATTGTGATTTGCACCTTGTGCCCCGGCGGTGCGCCTCGCTCCGGCTGCGGCTGTGGGGCTATGGGCAGATCACCCTGCGGAGCCTGGCCAAGACCTTCAGCGGGGCAAAGGGAAACTGGATGGAACTGGAGGGATGAACCATGGCAAGCATTGCGGGCCTGGGCAAGATCGGCCTGCCCAGGCTGAGTGAGAATATGGACCCGGAGGATGCCCGGGCCCTGCGGAATTATCTGTACCAGATGCAGGAGCAATTGCAGTATGTGCTCTGCAATCTGGACACGGAGAATTTCTCGGAGGAGCTGCGGGGCAGGCTTTCCGGCAGTTTGGGAAAGGAGGAGACATGAGCGAGAAAAAGAAGCAGGAGTACACCACAGGCGGGCTGAAAAACCGGCAGGATGTGGAAAACGCGCTGGCTTCGGCAGAGTACCGGCCCTCGCAGGAGGTGACGGACGCGGCCAGCGACCTGAAGCAGTGGCAGGCCAACCGCCCCGGCGATTACGAGAGCGCCTATCAGGGCCGCATTGACGGCCTGATGGAGGATCTGCTGGACCGGAAGGAATTCAGTTACAGCTATGGTGCCGACCCACTGTACCGCCAGTACGCCCAGCTGTACACCCAGAATGCCCAGAACGCCAGTGCCGACGCGGCGGCGCAGGCCGCTGCCCTGACCGGCGGCTATGGTTCCAGCTACGCGGCCAGTGCGGCCCGGCAGGCATACCAGCAGCAGATCGGTGCACTGAGCGAGGCCATCCCCACGCTGTACCGGCTGGCGCTGGATACCTACCAGAGCGGCGGCGATGCCTTGGTGGAGCAGATCGACCAGCTGAACGGGCAGGAGCAGAATGCCCAGCAGAAGTATGAGCGGGAGCTGGCGGATTACTACACCCAGCTGGAACAAAAGGGCGATGCCTACAACACGGCTTACACCCAGGATTACGGGCGCTATCAGGATTATCTGGGCCAGTTGGACAGCCTGTACGGTTACTACGCGGCACAGGAACAGCAGGAGGCGGCCCGCCGCCAGCAGGGCTTCAACAATGTGATGACCGTGCTGGGCCTTCTGGGCGATGCGGCCCAGCTGGCCATCACCGGCACCACGGGTCTGGGCAGCATGGCAGGCAGCCTGCTGAACACCGGGTACAACATCTATGCAGGCAACCGAGCCTATGAAGCCGAACGGGCCGACACGGCGTGGAAGCAGAAAATGCAGGAGCAGCTGCGGCAGGATGAGCTGGCACAGCAGCAGTACAAAAACGAGCAGGCGCAGCAGGAATATCAGGACAAACTCCGCCAACAGCAGGTCAGCAATGCCCTTGCGGCAGAGCGGCTGGACCTGAGCAAGAGCCAGTGGGCAGCCAAGCAGGAAAAGGCCAGCCGGACTGCCGAAAAAGCCAGCGCCGATGCAGCGGCGAAGCGCGGCAGCCTGACGGGTGACACCGGCCTGAAGGTGGGCAAAAGCGGCGTTTCCAGCGGCGGCACCGTGCCGTACAGCGCGGCGAGGATGCGCAGTCAGGGCCGCAGTGATACGGCCATCCGCACCCAGCTGCTCAAGGAGGGATACTCCAGCAGCGAGGTCAGGAAGATCATGCAGCAGCTGAACAGCTGAAAAAAGGGGAGGGCAACCGTGAAGGTGCTCTCCCCTTTGCGCTATGCCCGGACATCCCGTTTTTTCAGCAGGAGCCATGCCAGAAGGAACATCGTCCCCAGCCAGAAGATGCAGCTGAAGGCAAACAGCCCGTAGCTGCCAGCCAGAGCATCCGCACTTTTGTTGGAGTTCATACCCAGCTGCATCAGAGAATAGGGCCACAGGATTCCAAAGCCTTTGGAGCTGATAAAGATGCCGGTAATGCCGCCCAGCAGCCCCAGAAAAATGGGCACGGCAAAGCTGCGGATGACCATGGCCAGCACCAGCTGTGCGGTAATGACAGCCAACGCACCCAGCAGTCCCCGCAGTAAAAACAGAGGTAATGTGACCGGCGGCAGCCCGGGCAGATGGGCAAATACCTTGCCGCAGAACACGAACAGCGCAAACACAAAGCCATGGGTCAGCAGCGCCAGCTTTGTCACCACCGCAAACTTTGCTGCAAACAGGTCCAGCGGCGGTACGGGGCTTGCCATGATCAGGTTCCAGTTGTGCCCCAGATGTTCCAGCCGCCACAAGTAGGCAGCATAGGTGGCTACCATGGCAGGGAAGAAGAGCATGGAATAAAACAGGGTGTGCTGGGTCCACAGGCTATACCAGCCGTCGGTGAGGATCTCAAGATTTTGCAGATAATTGAAGGTGCCATAGGTGGCCGAAAGAATGGGCAGCACAAAGAACATTGCCCAGATGGGGGATGCGTGGAGTTTGCGGTTCTCCGCAAGAATACAGCGTTTCAGCATGGTTTTATACCTCCTCGTCCTGTACCTTGCGCCACGCAAGGGCAAACAGCACAGCGGCCAGCGCAAGGGTGAAGGCCAGCAGCACCCAGTTGAAGGGGCGGGTGCCGTAGGTGACGGTGTGGGTGGCCTTGTCCCAGTTCGCCACTTCGTAGGCGCTCAGAGGGATGTAGTACCCAAAGGGCACAAAGTAACTGGCAAGCGGCGGCATAAAAGCAGAAAACAGCCCCACCAGCGCCCCGACAATGCCCACGCAGAGCGCCGGCAGGGGATTGCCCACCCACAGCATCAGCAGAAATTCCCCAAAGAAGAGCATTGCGTCCACAGCCAGCGTGCAGACGAACAGATAGCATAGCTGCCCAGTGGGAAAGGCTTCGGTATAACCATGAACGCGCCCCAGCACCGGAACGCAGGCCAGCTCCAGCACCGTGACCAGAAGAACTTCCAGCACTCCAAAGACCGCCTTGCCTGCAAACAGGCTGCGGCGGCTCTGCAGGGTGTAGAGCAGCTTTGTGGTGTTGCCTTTGATCTCCATATCCCACAGCCGGGAGGCCAGCACTGCCATCATTACCGGCATCAGAATGGCTTCAATGACGGGCAGGCTGTAAAGCAGGGCGCTGTAACCGTTGGCAAGCTCCTCCGGGTCTGCCGGGGCAAGGCCGCCCACCCACAGCACGACAATGCCGGGGATGAGCAGGCAGAGAGCAAGGTCGTGCCGATGGTGGGCTTTTTGCAGTTCTGCACGGAAAGCTGCCATCTTACGCCACCTCCCCGCTGGTCTGGGTCAGGCTGAGGAAGATATCCTCAAGGCTCTTTGTCTGGGCCGTCAGGCCAACCACACCCACGCCGCTTTCGGCAAGAGTACAGACCAGCGCCGCCAGCGCTTCGTCCGGCAGCGGGGGCAGCTGCAGGGTGTCCGGCTGATCTGCCGGTGCAGCGGCTTTTACTCCCTGCTGCTGCAGGACGGCTGCGGCTTTGGGTGCGTCCAGCACCCGCAGCAGAATGCCGCCCCGGCTGTGCTTTTGCAGTTGCTGCAGAGAACCCTCGAACAGCAGCCTGCCGTGGTTCAGGATGCCCACCTGATCCACCATCTGCTCGATTTCGCCCAGCAGGTGGCTGGAGATCAGCACGGTGGCTCCGGTGGTCTGGGGCATGGAAGCAATCAGACTGCGCATCTCCTGAATGCCTGCCGGGTCCAGTCCGTTGGTGGGTTCATCTAAAATCAACAGTTTGGGGCTGCCCAGCAGCGCCATGGCAATGCCCAGCCGCTGTTTCATGCCAAGGGAATACTGCCCCACCTTCCGGTCAGCGTCTTTGGTCAGGTGCACGATCTCCAGCACCCGGCTGATGTCCTTTCGGTCCACATCCTTCAGGTCAGCCACGATGGAAAGGTTTTCCCGGGCGGTCAGGTGCAGGTAACCGGAGGGGGATTCGATCAGACTGCCGGTCTGCCGCAGCAGGGCAATGCGGTTTGCTTCGTTCAGGGTGTGCCCCAGCAGTTCCACACTGCCGCCGGTGGGGTGTACAAGCCCCAGCAGCATCTTCATGGTGGTGGATTTGCCCGCACCGTTGGGGCCTAAAAAGCCGTAGACACAGCCCTCCGGGACAGTCAGGTTCAAATGATCCACCACCGGACGGCCATGGTAGCTTTTGCAAAGGGCATGGGTCTCAATCACAGGTTTCATAAATGGTCTCCTTTCGCATTCACGGTTTTCGGAACGATGCCAGAATACACCCGCTGCCTTAAACTGACCGGAAGCGCAGCTTAAATTCCCCTTAAATTTGCAGGCGTTTTCCGCTGCTGCATAAAAAGTGTGGTATAGTAAAGGCGGGAAAGGAGAACTGCCCTTATGGATACCATTTATGATGCAAAGCTCCTGCTTGTGGACGACAACGCCGAGCTGCTGGCACTGCTGTGTGAGCAGCTGCGGGGCGCAGGATATGGCCATATCAGAACTGCCCAAAGCTGCACCGCTGCCCGCGCCTGTTTTGCGGCAGAGCAGCCGGAGCTGATGATCCTGGATATCAACCTGCCGGATGGGGATGGATTTTCGCTGTTCCGGGCGCTGCGGGCAAAAGCGGACGTTCCGGCGCTGTTCCTCTCCGCACGGGATGCGGATGCCGACCGTCTGTTCGGGCTGGGTCTTGGCGCAGATGACTACCTGACCAAGCCTTTTCTGATGCAGGAACTGCTGCTGCGGGTGCAGCATATTTTGCAGCGGGCGTACCGGGCAGAGCTGTCCCGTACAAAACCGGCACCTTTGCAGCTGGGGGAGCGGTGCGTAGACCTGAATGATGCCATTGTTACCCTGCCGGAGGGCAAAACACTGGCGCTGACTGCTACCGAGCTGGCGCTGCTGCGGAAATTGGCAGAGAACCGGGGACATATCGTTACCTACGATGCCCTTTGTGCGGCGGTCTGGGGCGCAGATTACTATGGCTACGAGAACAGTCTGGGGGTACATATCCGGACTATGGCTACGAGAACAGTCTGGGGGTACATATCCGGCATCTGCGGGAGAAGCTGGAAGCCGAACCCGGTGCGCCGCAGTTTCTGCGGACGGTGCGGGGCATTGGCTATAAGCTGACAAAGGGGGAAGAAGCATGAAAACCTTTGTGCGCCTGATCCGGCGGTATGTGCTGGCGGCGGTGGGCATCGTTCTGCTGCTGCTGTTTTCCGGTGTGGCAGTGCTGGGCTGGCTGGGTTGGCAGGAGGGCTGCCGCCTGCCGCAGCGGGAGTACTCCTCCAGCGAGATCGCAGATTCCATGGTGGAGACCGCCGAGGGGCTTGCCTTTGGGGCAGAACGCACCCCGCAGGAATGGATGAACGGCTACGAGTGGGCGATGGTGCTGGACGATGTGGGAAACATCCGCTGGAGCTACGGCCTTCCGCAGGATCTGAACCATGCCTACACTCCCGGCGATATCGCCAAATTTTCCCGCTGGTATCTGGCGGATTACCCGGTGTTCTGCTGGACAGAACCCTACGGACTGTTCGTCATCGGGCTGCCAAAGGGGAGCCTGTGGAAGTACAGCATTTACAGCTCACCGGATTTTGCTCTGAGCATGGTGCGGGTGCTCCCGGCGGCAGCGCTGGGATTGCTGCTGCTGGGTCTGGTTCTCTGCTTCTGGCTGAGTTGGCGGGGGGCAAAGCGGCTGGAGACCGTGGCAAACGGTCTGGATGAGCTGGCGCAGGGGCAGACTGTTCAACTGCCTACGGATGGTTTTGCCGGGGAACTGGCAGAAAAGCTGAACCAGACCGGGGCGCAGCTGCAAGCCAAAAATGAGATGCTCTCCCGGCGGGACAACGCCCGCACCCAGTGGATCGCAGGGGTCAGCCATGACGTGCGCACCCCGCTGGCGCTGATCTTAGGCTGGGCGGAGCAGCTGGAACAGGACGCACTTTTGCCGGACAGCTCCCGGCAGAAAGCGGCCGGCATCCGCACCCAGTGCGAAAAGCTGCGCACCCTCATTGATGACCTGAACCTGACCAGTAAGCTGGAATACGGTGCCCAACCCCTGCGCCGGAAAGACCTCCGGGCAGGGCCGCTGTTCCGGCAGCTGGTGGCGCAGTTTTGCGAAAGCCCGCTGGCAGAGCACTGCGGGATCACGCTGGAACAGGAAGAACCGGCAGAGCAGACGGTGCTTTCGGTGGATGAGGCGCTGATGGCACGGCTGCTGGAAAACCTGCTGAACAACAGCGTCCGGCATAACCCAAAGCCGGTGAACATTACCGTGTACACCCGGCGGGCAGGGGGGCGCTTCTGCCTGACCGTGGCAGATGACGGCATCGGCTATCCCCCTGCCGTTCTGGCGGCGCTGAACGCTGCGGAGCCTGCCGAAAACGCACCCCATATCCTCGGCCTGTATGTAGTGCAGCAGATTGCCGCTGCCCATGGCGGCAGGGCAGTGTTCGGGCAGAACACCCCCCACGGTGCCAAAGCGGTGGTGTACCTGCCGCTGGGCTGAAAAGTTATCGGAATCCTTGCTTTTCCCGGCCGGATTTCTTATACTTTGAACAAAGAAGTCTTTTTTGGTGCAAAACACAGGAGGAATCATGGCTGAAATTTCAAGTCTGCTGACATTGCAGGGCCAGCTTGCGCTGCTGACCCTCATTGGCTTTTTTCTGGCCCGCAAGGGCATCATCAATGCGCAGGGACGGAAGTGCCTGACCGACCTGCTCATCAATGTCATCCTGCCCGCGAACATCATCCAGTCGTTTCTGGTGGAGTTCAGCTGGGATGTGCTGAAGAGCAGTGCGTCGATCCTTGTGATCTCGCTGGCGCTGCAGATCGGCTGTGTGGTGCTGTGTGCTCTGGGCTACAACTGGCTGCCCTTTGCAAGGCGGAGCGTTTACCAGTATGGAACGGTCTGCTCCAACGGCGCGTTTCTGGGCAGCGCACTGGTGGACGGCATCTGGGGCAGCAGCGGCCTGCTGCTCAGCTCCATCTACCTTATCCCCCAGCGCGTGGCAATGTGGTCGGTGGGCGTGAGCTACTTTCTGCAGGACGAAAAGCCCGCTTCCAAAGAGGAGATGCGGGCAGACCGCAGGGCCGTGCTGCGGAAAACATTCACCCACCCCTGCATCCTGGCAGTCGTGGTGGGCATGGTGCTGATGGCCTCTCAGCTGCCGCTGCCCGGCTTTTTGGGCCGCACCGTCAAGAGCCTGAGCAATTGCAACATGGGTGTTTCCATGATCCTGATCGGTGCCATCATCGGCAGCAGCCGGATGGGCAGACTCTGGGATAAGGACTGCTTCCTCTACTGCCTCATCCGGTTGGGGCTCATCCCGGCGGCGGTGCTGCTGGGATGCAGACTCTGCGGCGCGGAGAGCCTTGTGACCGGTGTTTCCGTGGTGCTGGCCGCCATGCCCATGGGCGGTGTGACCGCCGTTCTGGCGGAAAAGTACGGCGGGGATTCCGCCTTTGCCAGCAAGTGCGTGGCGGTCTCCACGGTGCTCTCCCTCATCACCACACCGCTGTGGTGCATGGTCGTGTAAGGGTGAATGTGAAAAACGCCTTGTCAATGGCAATCATGGCCGAAGAATCACGGTTCTTTTTGTCCAATCGGCGAATAGCCTTTGCCGCCGGATGGTGATACAATAGGCAAGGTGTTGCGCGGCGGTGCCGCAGAATGCCGTAACATGACAAAAATAAGGAGAGCGCGTGGAAAATGGAACCATTTTATCTGATGCCCGGGCAGGAACGCTGTGAACAGTTTAAGGATGCGAACGGTGTGCCCAAAGTCCGCTACTCCTATTGTTCGCTGAACGGGGCGCTGTTCCGCTGTGTGAGCCGCAGCGTGGAAGAAGCCGAGCGCCTGTGCGAGGACTGGCTGGTGGGTCAGGACCGCTGCTACATCAACTGAAAAATGCACCCTCTGCTCCTTTGCGGAATAAGCTGTAAGAGAATCAGCTTATCGGCAAAGGAGTTTTTTTATATGATGAATGGCATCCTGCGTATCCAGACCTATCGGCCCCGGCAGTCGGCTCCGGTGGAGGGAGTGACGGTTGTGATCACCGGCAGCGGCTTCACGGCTCACCGCATCACCGATGCCGAGGGCAATGCCGAGGATGTGGCCATCTGTGCCCCGGCCTGTGCCCTCTCGCTGGACGAGAACAACACCACGACCCTGCCCTATGCCGTGTGCAGCCTGACGGCCAGAAAGCCGGGCTACCGCACCGTCCGCATCCAGGGCATCCAGATCTTTGCCGGGCAGGTCACGCTGGCCCGGCCTGAGATGATCCCGGACACCGAGGAGGGAAAAGACATTGCCAACCCGCCTGTGATCATCCCCACCCACGCTTTGTTTGCGGGGAACGGCGGCAGCGGCCCGTCCCCCACCGAGCACTGCACCGGCAGCCGGGTGCTGGACCGTGTCATCGTACCCAAAAATATTACGGTCCATCTGGGCAGGCCCGCCGCCTCGGCCCGGAACGTGACGGTGTCCTTCCGGGATTATATCGCCAATGTGGCTTCCAGCGAGGTCTACCCCACTTGGCCCATTGAAGCGTTGAAAGCGAACATCCACTGCCAGATCTCGCTGGCGCTCAACCGTATTTACACCGAGTGGTATCCCAGCAAGGGCTACACCTTCAATATCACCAACTCCACCAGCTACGACCAGTATTACGTCCATGGCCGCACTGTGTTCGATGTGATGGTAAAGCTGACGGATGACATCTTCAACACCTACATCCGCAAGACCGGCACCGTGAATCCCTACTACTCCGAATACTGTGACGGAAAGTCCGTTACCTGCCCGGGGCTCAAGCAGTGGGGCACGGTCACGCTGGCAAATCAGGGCTGCAATGCCCTGAGCATCCTCAAATATTACTACGGCAGCGATATCGAGATCGTCCGCACCAGCAACATCCAGTCCATCCCCAGAAGCTATCCGGGCTCTCCTCTCCGGCAGGGAGACCGGGGCACGGCGGTGTTCACCCTGCAGCGGCAGCTGAACCGCATCACCAAGGATTACCCCTTCCTCGGCCTGCTGACCGTGGACGGAGTCTTTGGCAGCAGGATGACCGAGACCGTGAAGAGATTCCAGAAGCAGTTCAACCTGACCGCTGACGGCGTGGTGGGGCGGCAGACCTGGTATAAGATCAGCTATATCTATGTCTCGGTGAAAGACCTTGCAGAGCTGACCAGCGAGGGCGAAACGGCTGCCGGAACCCTCTCGGACGGCACCTGGGGCGGCACCATCCTGCGCGTCGGCTCTTCCGGCAGCGCCGTGGAACAGCTGCAGTTCTGGCTGAACACCCTGGCCCAGTACGAGAGCAGCATCCCCTCCGTGACAGTGGATGGCGTGTACGGCAGCGGCACCGCCGGTGCGGTCCGGGCCTTCCAGCGAAGATACGGCCTGTCTGTGGACGGCGTGGTGGGCCGCGCCACCTGGACAGAACTCTACGATCAGTTCCGCAGCATCCAGTCCGACAACGGCAGGCCCAACGCCTACCCGGGCACGGCCCTGCGGCAGGGCAGCAGCGGGCAGAACGTCCGGCTGGTGCAGTTCTGGCTCAAGATCGCCCGCACGGTGTATCCCAGCCTGAACACCCTGACCGTGGACGGAAAATTCGGCGCAGGCACGGCGGCGGCAGTGCGGAGATTCCAGAGCTACTTCGGCCTGACCAGTGACGGCGTGGTGGGCCGCACGACCTGGAACAAGCTGTATGAGGTCTACAACGATATCGCCAACCGGCTGCTCACGGCCAGCCTGCGCCCTGGTGAGTATCCGGGCGTTCTGCGCCGGGGCAGCACCGGAACGGCAGTGCGGGAGCTGCAGTTCTACCTCTACCTGATGAGCGCCTACGAGAGCAGCATCCCCGTTGTTTCCATCGACGGCAGCTTCGGTGCGGCGACCGAGAATTCCGTGCGGGCCTACCAGCGCTTTGCGAAGCTGACGGTGGACGGTGTAGTAGGGCGGACGACCTGGAATTCTCTCTACGGTAAAGCAAGCATCCTGCGGGTGTCCGGCCCGGTGGTCACGCTGAAGCGCCTGCCTTACCCGGGCACACCGCTGGCAGTGGGGGCCACGGGGGATGCGGTGCTCTACTACAACCTCCTTTTGCAGCGCATTGCCTACTATTTCGACAGCGTGGAAAGCCCGCCCCTGTCTGACCGGTATACCGACGAGACGGCAGCCTCTACCCGCAGTGCACAGGCCCTGCTGGATCTGCCCGAGACCGGGGTCGCGGATGCAGAGACCTGGACGGCGGTGGAGGCCCTGAGCCTGCAGCTGGCCGCCGTTTCCCCCAACCCTGACCGGGATGCCGGGCAGGCCGATGCTTACCCGGGCCGCGCCATGAAAGAGGGGAGCGTTGGCCCGGATGTGGGGCAGATCGAACAGTGGCTCAATGGACGCTATATGCGGATCTGCGGCGAGGACTATGTGACCGAGAACTTCCGCTTCGGCCCGAAGGAAACAGAAGGTGTCCGGGCAGCACAGGAGCGGGCGGACCTGCTGGTGACGGGCACGGTGAACGAGGAGACCTGGGCTGCGCTCCGTGCCCAGAGCTGCGAATGCGAGGAGGGATGACGGATGGCACGGCTGCTGATCTACGATGCCTATGAGAACAAGGTGTACACCTACAACAGCCTGAACGAAAACGACCCGATGCCTTACAGCACCGAGCGCACCCTGACATTGCGGGAGTTCCGGGGAAAATCGGGGAGCCCGGTGCTCTGGACGACCATCGCCGCCATGGAGGCATGGAACCTGACCCGCCGCAAGTACGGCAAGGGCATCCCGGTGGGGTATGCCTTCCGGCGCATCTGGGAAGGCGGCCACGGCACCCGCAGCCAGCATTACGCCGGCGTGGCCTTTGATGTGGGCCAGAGCCTGACCCAGAGCCGGCGCACGGCCATCTATAGGGCCGCCCGGTCCACCGGAGCATGGGGCTATGTGGAGCCCCTGAGCCAGACCCCCACCTGGGTGCACTTTGACCGCCGCTACGGTACCCCGGCCTGCAGCGGCACCACAGCGGGCTACCCCACCCTGCGGCGTGGGAGCCGGGGCTGCTATGTGATGATCCTGCAGGACGCGCTTTCCACACTGGGGTACCAGACCGGCAGCCGCATCGACGGCCTGTTCGGCACCCGCACCGAGGAAGCCCTGAGAGGCTACCAGCGCCGCACCAGCCTGACGGTGGACGGCGTGTGTGGCTGCAACAGCTGGAAAAAGATCACGACAGCAGTGCTCGGCATCGGCAGAACAAAAACGACGATTGACTAAAAACAACCCTCTCCGTCATTGCGAAGTAATGACGGAGAGGGTTGTTTCTGTTATCTTCTATGGATCTTTCGGTTCGGTCTGCGCCCGTTCCACAGGTTGATGAACACCCACAGGCCGTAGACCGCCAAAGTGAGCAGGGAGAGGACGATGACCACCTTGAGATACAGGCTGTGGAAGAAGGCTTGCACCTTGGAGACCGTGAAAAGCAATGCGTTCTGGTGGACATCCTGCCCGGCAATGAGGTTCACCACGCCGATGGTCTCGCCTGCCAGCTTGAGCTCCACAGTGCCCACCACGTCGCCCTGCTGGATGGGGGCCGTGGCGTAATCGGGCAGGTGGAAATATTTCTGCGTCACCGAGCCATCCCCCGTGGAGGGCAGCAGGGTCATCATGCTGTCGGCGGGGTAGAGCTGCAGGGTGTCGGTATCGGAGGAGTATTTGACCGGGATCTCCGCCAGCGCCTGGTCGGTGTCCAGCGCGGCCTGGATGGAAAAGCTCTCGAACACCCAGTCGATGAGCTTGGTGGTCTCGCACAGCGCCGGGCGGCGGTTGGAATAGCCGTAATCATCGCAGGTGTCGGGGCTTTGCATGATGCAGAAGATGTAGGTGGCCCCGTCCTTGTTGGCCCACGAGACATAGCTCTGATCGCCGCTGTCGTTCTTGTAGGCCACCACGTCGCACATGCCGCCCTGCATGGCGCTGCGGTAGAACCTGCCGCCGCTGGTCTTGTTCAGGGCCACGTTCTGGCTCAGCAGCACAAAGCTCTTGGCATGCTTTTCCTTGGCCGGCATCGTGAAGGTGGGGGCGGCGGAGATCTCCTTGAAGGCATCAAAGCTCATCAGGTAGCGCAGGATCAGGTACATGTCCACGGCGGTGGTGGTGTTGCCGCTGTCCAGTCCGCAGGCATCTGTCCAGGTGCTGTTGGTGGTGCCGATGCGCTGGGAAAGGGCGTTCATCTGGCTCACCCAGCCCGCCAGATCGCCGCCCGAGAGCTCGTAGGCCAGACCCATGGCGGCCTCATTGGCGTTGCGCGTCACCATGGCGTAAAGGGCTTCCCGGTAGGTAAAGGTCTCGCCCGAGCGCATGTCGGCGTTGTCGGTGTTGTGGACATAGTCCGAGATGGCAAAGGGCATCGTGAATGTGTTGTCCAGCTGGTCGGCATAGTTGGTCAGCACCAGCGCAATGGTCATATATTTCGTCAGGCCCCCGGCGGACACCTGCTTCTCGCTGTCTTTTTCATAGACGATGATGTTGGTGTCGGTGTTCACGATATAGGCGCTCTGGGCTTTGACATCGTAGACCGTGCTGGGGTCGAACATGGCTCCGGCCGTCACGGCAAGGCAGCTGAACAGGACGGCAAGGGATAAAAGCAGTGCAAAAATACGTTTCATGTGGACAATTCCTTCAAAAAGCGATAATATATAAAATACGGGCGCTGCGCCCGGAAATGACAAAGAATGGCGAACAAAGATTCGCTCCTTTAATAATAACAGGTTTGCCGCGCAGAGACAAGGGTTTTGCCACGGTTTCACAAAGCGGCAGGAGGGGACTATGGTATATCTGACAGGCGACACCCACGGCGAGCTTGACCGCTTCAAGCACGGCAGGCTCCGCTGGCTGGGCAAACGGGACATTGTGGTGGTGCTGGGCGATTTCGGCTTTGTGTGGGATGGCAGCAAGGAGGAACAGAAAAAGCTCGACTGGCTGCGCAAGCGCCCCTATACCCTGCTTTTCCTTGATGGTGCCCACGAGAATTACGATCTGCTGGCCCAGTACCCCGTCGAGGAGCGGTTTGGCGGCAGGGTCCAGGCTTTGGGCGGCAATGTGTACCATGTCTGCCGTGGCAGCGTGCTGGAGCTGGAGGAAAAGAAATATCTCTGTTTCGGCGGCACTGAGAGCCCCGATAAGGAAGAGAGGGAGGCCGGATACAACTGGTGGCCGCAGGAGATGCCCAGCGATGAGGAATACGCCGCCTGTGAGGCCAATCTCGAAGCAAACGGCTGGCAGGTAGATTATGTGCTGACCCACGATGCTCCAAGCAGATTCCTTGATTTTACTTCCCTCGCGGTGGGCGAATCCAACCGCCTGCACCTGTTTCTTGATAAGGTCCTGCTGAAGCTGACCTACGAAAAGTGGTTCTTTGGCTGCTACCACAAGGATGTGGCCCTTTCCACCAAGAGCCGGTGCGTCTTTTGTGATGTCATCCCCATGGGCGAGCGCCACGCGAAGCGGTAAAAAGAAAAGGTGCCCATGACTTTCAGGCCGGTGGTGTACATCATAAAAAGACGAAGAAGATCGTGAACACTCTATTGGGTTCACCAATAAACAGCAGGAAGCCCCCTTGACAGTGTAATCGTCAGGGGGCTTTCTGCCTGCCAGGGGTTAGTTCTTGAGTGTCTGCGCCTTGCGCCAGATCTGGATCACTTCCCAGTAACTTACAGGAGCATCTGCAGTTTTATTGGAGGGAAGCAGCTGGTTCTCAGAAGCCCAGGTGAGAGCCTTCTGTGCGTCAGTGGCATCCGTGTCCAACGCAGCAGCGGGAACAGGCTTGCCGGCATCATCCCACACCAGTTCGGCAAGTTCGGTGGCATTGGCGGGGATCGCTGCGCCATCGGGGAGAATACGCTTCAGATAAAGCTCCGTACCGATTCGGCAGCCCTGCCATGTCAATACGGCGGCAGCACCAATGAACATAACGGTGCCCAGAATGCCAGAACCACCATCTTCGATGGAAGCGTCTTTTGTCATGGCTTCCATTGTTACACCCTTTTCACCTGCGGGCATTTGAAAGCGCAATGGATTTTGTTTGACATCAATCGAATCGTCCAAACCGCTGACCAACCATTGATCGAACGCAATGGCATCGCTGTGGCTGATGTAGGTGACAGTTACACTGGCGTTTTCAGGCACCTTTGCAACCAGATCACCAATCTCGTTTCTCTCAGCATGGATCTCTTCGCCATCATGCTCAATGAGAACGGCAGCATTCTTAATGGTCAGGGGATAAAGCTCTGCAGTGGGAACAATGGAAGCAGCTTTTTGATGAATTTCAAACGTGCCTCCGTCCACGATGGCAGAGATCAGATTGGGACTATTGGAGTGGATCTTTACCTTTACGGTATACCTGCCTGCTTTTGTGGGGGCAACGACTTCTTCTCCCATATCGTTGAGATAGACAAGCTCAAGTTTGATCTCGTCAGATTGTAAAAGAGCATTCAGCCTGCTGTCCGCCCGGACAGTCACTGTGGCCGTATGATCATTGCCTTCCTCTTCCACAGCGTCCTCTGGCAGGGTGACAGTGAGTTCGTTCTGGAAAGTATCATTGGTGATGGTGACGGGGTGGATCGTGATCTTTTCCGGAATGTCGATTCGGACGGTATCACCCTGAATGATTCGCAGGGTGTATGTTCCGGCATCTTTTGGAAGCTCATTGAATTCTTCTTCGTTTGAGGTGCCTGCGTTCCTGACATATCTTACAATGTAATCTGTGATGCGTGTATCCTTGGGCTCGATCCTGATATCGATATTGTCCCCATAGGAATAGTCCGCTAGACCGCTGATGGTGAAATCA
Organism: Faecalibacterium sp. Marseille-Q4137; assembly: GCF_017377535.1. NCBI lineage: Bacteria > Bacillati > Bacillota > Clostridia > Eubacteriales > Oscillospiraceae > Faecalibacterium > Faecalibacterium sp. Marseille-Q4137. Next base: position 31,524 of record NZ_JAFREK010000002.1, on the reverse strand, counting down.
CCGGTGTCATAATTTGTGTGTTCGACAGTGGTCAGAGTTACGGCTGTATCATCCTGACCTGCAACAAAAGTATAGGTGGTATTGTCTGCACTCACAGTGCCGCTGCCCCCTGCCCAGGTATAACGATCTCTGTACTGAGGATCGCTGACGGTCAATTCCACTGTTTTACCGATTGTGACAATGAATTTGCCATCGTTGATGGGAACGCTGCTGCTATCAACTTTGGCGGTAACGGTACGGATGTCGCTGGTTACCGTAACATCAATAGAACCAGGTGCTACATGGACATTTTGTAGGCCAGAATCCGTGAAAATAGCGTTCCATTGAGAACGAGAGCCTGAATACTCTATGTTATTCAATGCTGTGCAATTGGAAAATGCTGACTCGGGAATTTTGGTTACACTGCTGGGAATCGCGATCCGTTCGAGCTGCTCGCAGCCAGCAAAAGCATCATCGAGGATCTGTGTTATACCCTCCGGGATATCGATGCTCTTTAAACTGATACAACCTGCAAAAACTGATTCCGGAAGTTCCGTTATCCTGCTTGAAAATTCAATGTCTTGCAGAGCTGGACAATTCATAAAGGCACCGGTTCCAATAGAGACCACGGAGTCTGGCATCTTCACAGATGCCAGATACGCACAAGAGTCAAAAGCATGAGTTTCAATTCGTGCCACACCATTGGGTATTTTGAAAGCAGGATCTTCCCTTTGAGAAGGATAACGAATTAAGGCGTAATCGCCATTTGCTGATTTTTCGTACAACACATTGTCTATTGCCGGATAGCTTTCGCTGTCTGATGTGATTGCTGAGAGAGCGAAACATTCAGAAAATGCATCGGTTCCGATCTGTGCCACATTGGCAGGAATATGAATTTGAGTCAATGCAGTTCCGGTAAAAGCCCGCTCTTCAATGGCAGTTACGCTGTCTGGAAGAGTAACGGTGTGCAAGCTGTAACAATAACGGAACATGCCGTCTGCAACGGATGTTACACCCTCTGGAATGGTGACAGTATCTAATTTTTCGCAGTGATGAAAAGATTCTGAACCGATCTCTGTTACAGAATCAAGAATGGGAATATCTGTCAATTCGCTGCAAAACATAAAGGCCTGGCGGCCAATCTTTTTCACGCAGGATGGTTTATTGTCATGAATAGTAACGCTTTTCAGTGAGGTGCAATTATAAAAAGCATTGCTGCCAATTTCTGTTACAGTGTCGGGGATCTGGACACTTGTCAGGACGTACTTGTAATTGCAGAACACCTGGTCTCCGATTTTTGATACAGGATATATGTAAGCACCATGTGTTACCTGAGCAGGGATCGTGATCCTATGTTCATTGCCCGTATACTTTGTTATTGTTGCAGTATTGTCAGCATTGAGGATAAACTGATAAGAACCATCTGTATATGCCATAGGGGAATCGCTTGCAAAAACAGTGACAGTGCCCACAGGGAAAAAGGTCAGCAGCATACTGAATGTCAGAAATAAGCTGAGTAGACGCTTTTTCATAAAAAAATCCTCCTTTGCATTTCGTAAAAGACTTGTCCGATGTGCGTCATAATGCGAATGAATATGACGCTTTATACAAAATATTTTACAGTAGATGAAAATATAAAGTCAATATAATGGGACATGCTTTGTGAGAGAACACAAAAACTGAGAATTTTTTTATACGGAAGATACAAAAAGAACCGAGTCCTGTGATATATATGGGCTTTTGCGCACTTCCCAATCAGGGATTCACGGGCATTGGGGGAGTGATTGGTACGTGCAGAGCTTTCCTGGAGCCTGTTGCAGCAGGTTCATTGAAGGCTCAGCATACAATAAAAAAATGAGATAGGCACCCCTTTCGGGGAAGTCTATCTCATCTTTTCATTGGCACTGTTTTGCAACAGCCCCTTCTCATTCTCTTTTACATTTTTTCGGGGACGTTGATCTTGAACATGGTCAGCACATTGAAGATAACGTTCTTCACACCGATGCACAGGGCCAGGCGGGCCTGCTGCACGGCGGGGTCTGCACCCTGGATGCGGCAGTTGCCGTAGAAGCGGTGGAAGGCGCTTGCCAGATCAATGACAAAGCGGTTGATGCGGCTGGGGTCGTACTTCTCGGCAGCCATAACGATCTCCTGCGGGAAGGCGGCCAGCATCCGGATCAGGTCCATCTCGCTGGGGTCGGTCAGCAGGGTGGCATCTACCTGCTCGGCACCGGCAAAGGCCACGCCCTCGCTCTCCATCTTCTTGAGGATGGAGCAGATGCGGGCGTGTGCGTACTGGACATAGTACACGGGGTTGTCGTTGTCGGTCTTGACGGCCTGGTCCAGGTCAAAGTCGATGCCGCTGCCTGCGTCGTGCATGTTGAACAGGAAGCGTGCGCTGTCGATGGGCACTTCCTCCAGCAGGTCGGTCAGGGTGATGGCGTTGCCGGTGCGCTTGGACATCCGGACAGGCTGACCGTCACGCATCAGGTTGACCATCTGCATCAGCACAACATCCAGATCGTTGCCGTTCAGGCCGATGGCATCCATGGCACCCTTCATGCGGGCAACGTGGCCGTGGTGGTCGGCACCCCAGACATCAATGGCCTTGGCAAAGCCGCGGGTGGCCAGCTTGTTGTAGTGGTAGGCAATGTCGGCGGCAAAGTAGGTGGGGATGCCGTTTGCGCGGACGAGGACTTCGTCCTTGGCTTCCTCCTCGGTGCCGTCCTCGGTCTTTTTCTTGTTGACGGTGCCGTACTTGGCGGCGTACTGGGCGCTGCGGTACATGATGGCACCATCCTCGGCCTTGTAGCAGGCTCCCAGCTCCAGCAGCTTGTTCACAACATCCAGGACAGCGCCGGATTCGTGCAGGGTGCTCTCGTGGAACCAGACATCGTAATCGATGCGGTACTTGCCCAGGTCGCGCTTGAGGGCCGCAATGTTCTTGGGCAGGGCGTAATCCACCAGGGCGTTCTTCAGGGTCTCAAAGGCTTCGCTGGCAAAGAGGGCCTCTTCGTCCAGCCCAGAGCAGGCTGCAACGTACTTGTCGCCGTTGATCTCGGCAAACTCACCGGCCAGCACCTTGATGTCGCCGCCCTGATAGCACTCAGCGGGCAGGGGATAGGCTTCCTCGCCGCAGAACTGCTGCAGATAGCGGACGGCCAGGCTCTTGCCGAATTTCTGGATCTGGTTGCCTGCATCGTTGATGTAGAACTCGCGGGTCACATCATAGCCGGACCAGTCCAGCACAGCGGCCAGGCAGTCGCCCAGAGCGCCGCCGCGGGCGTTGCCCATGTGCATGGGGCCGGTGGGGTTGGCAGAAACGAACTCCACATTGTACTTGGCACCCTTGCCGTGGTCGGTGCGGCCGTACTCCTTGTTGGAGCAGGCACCCAGCACCACGCTGGCCCAGAAGGAGGGCGCGAGGAACAGGTTGATGAAGCCGGGGCCGGCCACTTCCACCTTGGCAAACACGCTGTGCTCGATGGAAGGCAGGTGGGCCAGAAGGGCATCGGCAATCATCTTGGGGGCCTTGCGCCAGGTGCGGGCACCGGCCATGGCCAGATTGGAAGCGATGTCACCGTTCTTGGTGTCGGCAGGGATCTCCACGATAAAAGCGGGCAGCTCGGCCTCGGCCAGAGTGCCGTCGGCCATGGCGGCCTTGGCAGCCTCAGTCAGCAGAGCGCGGGCCTCAGCCAGTGCCGCTGCCCGGGGGTTGTAGTTCTGATAGGTCTTTTCAAAGTCTGTCATAATTTTTATCCTTTCACGGGCTCACCCTCTCAGGCCGCTTCGCGTCCAGCTCTCCCAAAGGGCGAGCTTTTGACAAAACCACAAACTCTATAATTTCTGTCAAGACCTCCCACTTTGGGGGAGGTGGCATCGCGCAAGCGATGACGGAGAGGGTGAGGATGTTCAGTTGATGTGCTCGACCTGGATCTCAAGCGTTGTCCGATTGATGAGCGCCGTGGGGTCATCGGCATCCAGCAGATAGCTGAACTTTGCCGTGCCGCCCGCAGGCTCCGAGAGGTCGCACGCGATGCCGTCGCCGGTTACGCCCAGCGTAATGGGGCCGACCTCGGTCTCGTAGTAGCAGATGTTCCGGTAATCCCGCTGGATGACCAGCTGAGTGTTGATCTTGCCAAAGCGGAGCAGGGCCACCCGGCTGCCGTCCTCGGCGATCTTGATGGTGGTGGTGCAGCCCGCAAAGCCGATAGTCTCCGTCTCCTTATAGCTAATATAATAGGAACCGGCTTTTTTCAGGAAGCTGCCATAGGTCATCAGCTCGATCTTGTCTGTCTCCTCGGCGGGGAGGGGCTCCGTGTGCTCGAACTGCTCCGAGACGCTCCGGATCAGGATGCGGTAATCTTCGTTGTGTGCAGTGCTCACAGTTTTGTGTTCCTTCACTTTAATATTTGTCAATGGCGATCTGCTCCACCTCGCCGCCCTTGTACTCGCCCAGGAACAGGTCGGCTGTCTGCACGAACCCGTCCGGCGCGTCACTGACATAGAAATGGGCCTGCCCGGCGGGGTGGTCGGCCTTGAGCCCCCGCTCGCTCAGGATGCGTTCCAGATGGTGGGCGGCAGTTTTGGCCGGGTCCACCAGCACCACGTTCCGGCCCATGAACTCACCGATCATGGTCTTGATCAGGGGATAGTGGGTACAGCCCAGGATCAGGGTGTCCACCCCGGCATCCCGGATCTCCGTCAGGTACTGGGCAATGACCAGCTTGGTGATCTCCTGCTTGTCCGGGGCACTGTGATCCACATAGCCCGCTTCCACCAGCGGCACAAAGAGCGGGCAGGGACGGGCGGTGATCTCCACACCGGGTACCAGCCTGCGCAGGAGCGTCTCATAGCTACGGGAGCGGATGGTGGCTGCAGTGCCGATGACACCGATGCGCCGGTTCCGGGTGGAAAAGGCAGCCTCCCGGGCGGCGGCATCCACCACGCCCAGATAAGGCACCGGGAGCTTTTCGGCCTCAGCGGCGGGGTAGGTGCTGGACACCGTGCCGCAGGCCGCCATGATGCACTTGACATCCTTGGAGAGCAGGAACGCGATGTCCTGCCGGGCATATTGCAGGATGGTCTCCGGGCTGCGGCTGCCGTAGGGCACCCGGCCGGTGTCGCCAAAGTAGACGATGTTTTCGTGGGGCAGCCGCCTGCGCAGCTCCCGCACGCCGGTCAGGCCGCCCAGGCCGCTGTCAAATACGCCGATGGGGCGGTTATCCATGCTGCTTTTCCGTCCTTTCCAGCGCAAGTTCGATCAGGTGATCGATCAGGGCGGGCACGGGAGTGCCCTCGTGCTCCATGAGCTTGGGGTACATGCTGATGGGGGTGAAGCCGGGGAAGGTATTGATCTCGTTGATCATCACCCGGTTGGTGCCGTGCTCTACAAAGAAGTCGCAGCGGGCCAGGCCCTCGCAGTTCAGGGCGGTGTAGGCCATGGCGGCGTAGGTCTTGACCTCGTCCAGCTTTTCCTCGCTGAGTCTGGCTGGGATGACCACCTGGCTGACCCCGTTCTTGTACTTGTCGTCGTAGGTGTAAAACTCGGCACCGGCCAGGATCTCACCCGGGCGGGTGGCCACGGCAGGGTCAGAGCCGATGACGGCGCACTCGACCTCGTGGCCGTCCACAAAGGCCTCGAACACCACCTTGTGGTCGTTTTCAAGGGCCAGTGCAATGGCCTGCTTGAGCTCATCCCGGTCGTGGGCCTTGGTGATGCCCACGCTGGAACCGGCGTTGGCAGGCTTGACGAAGATGGGCCAGCCCAGCTTGGCAATGGCACCGTCACACACGCCGTCCAGGTCGCTCTCGATCTCCCAGCGGCAGGCGCTCAGCCACTTGGTGTGGGGGATGCCGGCGGCATCAAACAGGGCGTTGGCCACGGCCTTGTCCATGCAGACAGCGCTTGCCAGCACGCCGCAGCCCACATAGGGGATGCCGGCCAGCTCCAGCAGGCCCTGCACGGTGCCGTCCTCGCCCCACAGGCCGTGGAGCGCGGGGATGACCACATCCACGTGCAGCTTTTCCACCTGACCGGACGAGGTGAACAGGATCATGCCGTGGTCGGCGCGGTCGGGGCTGATGACGCAGGGCATGTTGCCGGGCAGCTCTTCCCAGCTGCCGTCGGCCATCTGGGCGCTGGTGGCCTCGGTGCACAGCCAGCGGCCCTCCCGGGTGATGCCCACGGTCAGCACCTCGTAGCGGGCGCGGTCCAGGTTATCCACAAAGGTACCGGCGGACACGCGGCTGACCTCGTGCTCGCTGGACATGCCGCCAAACAGCACGACGACACAGAGTTTATCTTCAGATTGCATCATGATCTCTCCTGATCTTATGGCCGGAAGGGGCGCTTTGCCCGGGGCCGGATTTTCTATAAGCAGTTATAGACACTTTATTATACTATATCTATGCGGCGGATTCAAGGCGTAGGCCAAAACAGGCAGGAGAGAAAAAATTCAAAAAAGTCTCAAAAACGCAAAAAATCCGCTTGACGAATGGCAAAACGCGTGATACAATGATATCACCTCTTTTGCGGGGTTATTAAGTGCGCCCTGTTTTTAGGGCGTGCACCGCAAGCCGAGGGAGGTTCAAAACAACCGTTATAATGGAGGTGTCAACAAATGACCGTTAAAATCACTCTGGCCTGCACCGAGTGCAAGCAGCGCAACTACAACACCACGAAGAACAAGAAGAACAACCCCGATCGTCTTGAGATGAAGAAGTACTGCCGTTTCTGCAAGAAGCACACGGTTCACCGCGAGACGAAGTAAGAAAGGCGGACGCATCATGGCAGACAAAACCGAGAAAAAGCCGGGCTTTGTAGCCAGAATGAAGGGCTTTGGCGCAAACATCGCCAAGTTCTTCCGCGACACGAAGAGCGAACTGAAGAAGGTCGTGTGGCCGTCTAAGGCGGACGTTAAGACCAACACCATCGTCGTGCTCGTGACCGTGGCGATCGCAGCCGTCGTGATGATTGCGCTGGATGCCATTTTCGGCGGCATCCTGGGCCTGATCATCGGCGCATGATTCATCTTGAAACGGAGGCTTAACCAAAATGGAAGAACAGACCAATGAGGCCCTTTGGTATGTAGTCCACACCTATTCCGGTTACGAGAATAAGGTTGCGAACGACCTACAGACCATGGTGGAAAACCGCCATCTGCAGGACCTGATCTGTGATATCAAGGTTCCTACCGAGATGGTGCCTGAGATCAAGGACGGCAAGGAGCGTATGGTGGAGCATAAGCTGTTCCCCGGCTACGTTCTGGTCAAGATGGTCATGAACGACGATACCTGGTATGTGGTGCGCAACACGCGCGGCTGCACCGGTTTCGTCGGTCCCGCATCCAAGCCCGTTCCCCTCTCTGCTGAGGAAGTGGAGAAGATGGGCGTTGAAAAGGCGGCTCCGCTGACCGTCGATTTCAATGTCGGCGATACCGTGCAGATCACCGCCGGCCCGCTGGAAGGCTTTATGGGCCTTGTGGAGGGCATTGATACCGAGAGCTTCAAAGTCAAGCTCAAGGTCAACATGTTTGGCCGCGAGACACCCGCAGAAGTGGATATCGCGCAGGTCGAGCTGCCGTAACCAACCGGCATCCGTTTACCAAGGTAAGACCGCAGTGCGGTTCTTATAGAGCGTGTGCATCGTGTACGCGCTCGTGGGAGGCGTGGGGAGACCACGCCGCAACTCACCACAGATTTTTGGAGGTGCATTTACTATGGCACAGAAAGTTACTGGCTACATTAAGCTGCAGATCGAGGCCGGCAAGGCGACTCCGGCTCCCCCTGTTGGCCCTGCTCTGGGTCAGAAGGGCGTTAACATCATGGCCTTCACCAAGGAGTTCAACGAGCGTACCAAGAACCAGATGGGTTATGTTATCCCCGTCGTCATCACCGTTTACGCTGACCGCTCCTTCAGCTTCATTACCAAGACTCCTCCGGCTGCCGTTCTGATCAAGAAGGCTGCTGGCATCAACACCGCTTCCGGCAAGCCCAACAAGGAAAAGGTTGCTACTCTGACCGCCGCTCAGGTGGAAGAGATCGCCAAGACCAAGATGCCCGACCTGAACGCCGCTTCTCTGGAAGCTGCATGCAGCATGGTCCGTGGCACCTGCCGCTCCATGGGCGTTACCGTCGAGGGCTGAGACACAAACAGTGGGAGGGCATAACACTGCCCGCATGACCACATAGGAGGATATACAATGAAACATGGCAAGCACTATGTCGATGCTGCTAAGCAGGTCGATTTTTCTAAGCTGTATGATATGAACGAGGCTCTGGAGCTGGCTTGCAAGACCGCTTCCGCCAAGTTCGACGAGACCGTTGAGCTGCACGTCCGCCTGGGCGTTGACGGCCGCCACGCTGACCAGCAGGTCCGCGGCGCTGTTGTTCTGCCCAACGGCACCGGCAAGACCGTCCGCGTCTGCGCCATTGCTAAGGGCGCTGCTGCCGCTGCTGCTGAGGCAGCCGGCGCTGACATCGTGGGTGATGACGAGCTGATCGCACGCATCGCCGGCGGTTTCATGGACTTCGACGTTGTTGTCACCACCCCCGACATGATGGGCCGCGTTGGCCGTCTTGGTAAGGTTCTGGGCCCCCGCGGCCTGATGCCCAACCCCAAGGCCGGTACCGTTGCTCCCGACCTGGGCAAGGCTGTTACCGAGGCTAAGGCTGGTAAGATCGAGTACCGTCTGGACAAGCAGAACATCATCCACGTTCCTGTGGGCAAGGCATCCTTTGGCGCTGAGAAGCTGTACACCAACCTGGATACCGTGATGAGCGCTATTGCAAAGGCAAAGCCCGCTGCTGCAAAGGGTACCTACTTCAAGAGCGCTACCATCGCCACCACCATGGGCCCTGGCATCCGTCTGAACACCCTGAAGTACGGTGTCTAATTTGAAGCTTTGATGTTTTTTCTGTCATCCTGACGGATGACAGAAAAAATCTTTAAAAATTCAAAAAAGCGCTTGACAACACCGCGCGTTTGCGGTAAAATAATGATGCTGTTTTTGAGACAGCAGGTGCTGGAGTCCAGCGTAAGGTACAAACCGCCTGCCGAGAAACGCGCGTAAAGTTGTTTTATGCCTCTTTCTCGACACAGTGCGGGAAAGAGGCTTTTTCGTTGCTCCGGCTTTCGATACAAGTTTTTGAAATGAGGTGAAACCGAATGCCCAGTGCAAAGATTCTTTCTGAAAAGCAGGCTTATGTCGCTGATCTGAAGGCAAAGTTTGAGAGTGCGGTTTCCGGCTGCGTCGTCGCTTACGGCGGTATCAACGTCGAGAACGACACCAAGCTCCGCAAGGAGCTGCGTGAGGCAGGCGTTGATTACATGGTCGTGAAGAACACCATGCTGCGTCTGGCTGTCAAGGGTACCTCCCTGGAGGGCCTGGCTGAGAACTTCAAGGGTGACACTGCTGTTGCCTTTGCTCACGAAGAAGACCCCATGTCCGCTGCCCGCATCCTGTGCAAGTACCAGGATGGCGATAAGTCCAAGAAGTTCGTCGTGAAGGCTGGCTTCATGGAAGGCAAGGTCATGGACGCTGCCGAGACCAACGCCATCGCAAAGCTGCCCAACCGCGAGGGTATGCTGTCCATGTTCGCAGGTGCTCTTACCAGCACTCTGTCCGGTCTGGCTGTTGCTATGCAGGCCTACGCCGACAAGCAGGAGGAGCCCGCTGCCTGATGGCTGCGTGACCGCTGCTTAACACAAAACTGAAACAAACAAAAACCATTGATATTGGAGGGTTATTACCATGGCTTCTGAGAAGATTACTGCCATCATCGAGTCCGTTAAGGGCCTGACCGTTCTGGAGCTGAAAGAGCTGATCGACGCTTACTGCGAGGAGTTCGGCGTTTCTGCTGTTGCTGCTGCTGCTCCCGCTGCTGCTGGCGCTGCTGCTGCCGCTGAGGAAGAGAAGACCGAGTTCGACGTTATCCTGGCTGAGGCTGGCGCTACCAAGATGCAGGTCATCAAGCTGGTCAAGGAGATCACCGGTCTGGGCCTGAAGGAAGCAAAGGCTATCGTTGACGGCGCTCCCAAGGCTGTCAAGGAGAAGGCTTCCAAGGCTGAGGCTGAGGACATCAAGAAGAAGCTGGAAGAGGCTGGCGCTAAGGTCGAGATCAAGTAATTTGATCCCTTCTGAACGTTCTTTCTTGAATTCTTATTCTTGAAACAAAAGGCACTCTCGCTGAAAGGCGAGGGTGCCTTTTTGGCTGTGCGCCCGCAGCAGGGCAAAAAGCTCCCGGAGCAGTGGCACTGAATGCCGCACCGCTCCGGGAGCTTTGGTTTTGCTTCGTTTATTCGTAGTCGATGGGCAGGGTGGGCAGACCGTTCAGATCAAGGCCCGCCGTGTGGCCCGCCATGTACTGGTAGTAGCCCTGCGCCGCGATCATTGCGCCGTTGTCGCCGCAGAATTTCAGCTCCGGCAGATAGACCTTGGCCCCCAGTTTCTGGGCACCATCGTTCACCAGCTGACGCAGGCGGCCATTGGCGGCCACACCGCCCGCCAGACAGACCTGCTTGGCCCCGGTGTCGGCAGCAGCCAGCAGCAGCTTTTCGGCCAGAATGCCCGCAATGCGCTCCTGAAAGCTTGCCGCCAGATCAGGCACGTTGATCTCCTCGTTCTTCATCTGGGCCTTGTTTACCTCGTTCAGCACGGCGGTTTTCAGGCCGGAGAAGCTGACGTTGTACTTGCCGTCCACATGGGGTACCGGCAGGCGGTAGGCCTTGGGGTCGCCTGTTTTGGCGGCATTTGCCACGCTGGGGCCGCCGGGATAGGGCAGACCCAGGGTGCGGGCAACCTTGTCAAAGGCTTCGCCGGCGGCATCGTCCACGGTGTGGCCCAGAATGTGGTAGTGGGTGTAGTCCTGCACCTCCACGATATGGCTGTGGCCGCCGGATGCCACCAGACAGAGGAAGGGCGGCTTGAGCTCCGGGTGGGTCAGGTAGAGGGCCGCAATGTGGCCCCGCAGGTGATGCACCGGAACCAGCGGCTTGTTGGCAGAATAGGCCAGCCCCTTGGCAAAGTTCACGCCCACCAGCACCGCGCCAATCAGGCCCGGCGCAAAGGTGACAGCCACCGCGTCCACATCGTCCATGGTCTTGCCTGCGTCCAGCAGAGCCTTTTTGACCGTGGCGCTGATGAACTCGCAGTGGCGGCGGCTGGCGATCTCAGGGACCACGCCGCCATAAAGAGCCTGCTCCTTGACGCTGGTGGAGATGACGTTGCTCAACAGGCGGCGGCCATCCTCCACAAGGGATGCGGCGGTCTCGTCGCAGGTGGATTCGATTCCTAAAACGATCATAGTTCAGTGGGCCTCCAGCCAGTTTTTGCCAGTATGCACATCGGTGCTCAGGGGCACCGCGTAGTGCACGCAGCCTTCCATTTCCTCCCGCAGGATCTGCGCGGCCTTTTCGGCCTCCGCCTCCGGGGCTTCCACGATCAGTTCATCGTGGACCGTCAGGATCAGGCGGCTTTCCATCTTTTCGTCCCGCAGCCGCCGCCAGACACGCACCATGGCCAGCTTGATGACATCAGCAGCCGTGCCCTGAATGGGGGTGTTGCGGGCCATCCGCTCGCCGCTGGCCCGGATGTTGTGGTTGTTGCTGTTCAGCTCCGGCAGGGCGCGGCGGCGGCCGAACAGGGTGGAAACGTAGCCGCACTGGCGGGCATCCGCAATGGTCTTTTCCATATAACCGTCGATATTGGGGAAGGTGGCCAGATAGGTCTGCAGGAAGGCCTCTGCTTCCTTGACGCTCACGCCGATGTCCTTGGAAAGGCTGTAAGCGCCCTTGCCGTACATGATGCCAAAGTTGATGGCCTTGGCGCTGGAGCGCAGGCGGGGCGTGACATCCTCAGGCCGGATATTGTAGATCTTGGCTGCGGTGCTGCGGTGGATGTCGGCACCGGAGAGGAAAGCCTCCTGCATGTGCGCATCGCCGGTGACATGGGCCAGGATGCGCAGTTCGATCTGGCTGTAATCGGCATCCACCAGCACGCAGCCGGGCTTTGCCACAAAGTAGGCGCGGAGCTTGCTGCCCATCTCGGTGCGGATGGGGATGTTCTGCAGGTTGGGATTGTCAGAGGAGAGCCGCCCGGTGCGGGCCTCGGTCTGGTTGAAACGGGTGTGGATGCGGCCGTCCTCGCCGATGACCTTGAGCAGACCCTCCACATAGGTGGAGTTCAGCTTCTGGCAGGCACGGTACTGGAGAATGTCCTCCACCAGCGGGATGTCCCGCAGCTTTTCCAGTGTCTCGGCATCGGTGGACCAGCCGTTCTTCGTCTTTTTGCCATGGGGCAGGCCCATGGTATCAAAGAGCAGGGTGCCCAGCTGTTTGGGGCTGTTGGGGTTGAAATCGGAGGTGCCTGCCTCCATCTCGATGCGGGTCAGCACCTGGTCCAGCTCCTGCCGCAGCTGCACGCCGAAGGCTTCGATGCCCTCACGGTCTACAAGGATACCGGTGCGGGTCATATCGGCCAACACCTGTGCCAGCGGGAACTCAATGTTGTTGTAGAGCTCGTCCTCGCCGTTTTCGGTGATCTCCGCCTTCATTCTGGCGAAGAGGTCTGCCAGGAAACCGGCATCGGGGTACTCCTCACAGGAGAACGCCGATTTTGCATGGTAGCTGGTGGCAAGGGTGGTGAGCAGATAGTGGGAAGCGGAAGCATCCAGCAGGTAGGCGGCCAGCTTGCCATCCCAGACGATGCTGCTGCCCCAGCTGCCTGCGGCCATGGCTCTGGCGTAGAGGGGGGCGGAATCAAACACGTCCAGCGTTACCTTGGGGTCGTCCAGCAGGGAGACCAGCTCCTCCTCGGAGAGGGGATACACGGTGGTGTCCTGCACAGCGTACCAGGCCTCCGGCTGCACGACCGCGCTCTTTTTGCCCAGAACGGCGGGGCGTGCGGCCACCAGATAGTGGCCGGAAGGCTCTGCGGGCAGGGACGCAATGGCTGCGTCCACCTCCGGCAGGGTATCGGGGTCCTGTTCCGGAACGATGCCGTCCAGCCCGAACCGGGTGATGAGGGTCTGGATCTCCAGCTCCTGCATCAGACGGACAGCGGCGGGCTTGTTGCCCTCGGTCACCTTGTAGGCCCCTTCCGCTGTGTCGATGGGAGCATCGGTGCGGATGGTGCCCAGCGTGTGGCTGAGGTAAGCATCCTCCCGGCAGGCCAGCAGGTTTTCCCGCTGACGGGGCTTGATGATCGGGCTGTCCAGATGGTCGTACACGCTGTCCAGGGTGCCGAAGTTCTTGACCAGGGTCATGGCGGTCTTTTCGCCGATGCCCTTCACGCCCGGAATGTTGTCGGAGGTGTCGCCCATCAGGCTCTTCACCTCGATGAGCTGCTTGGGCTCGATGCCGTACTTTTCGTGGATGGCATCCAGATCCATGGTCTCCGTTTTGCTGCGGCCCATGGCGCTGGTGGCCAGCAGCACGGTGGTGGTCTCGCTCACCAGCTGCAGGCTGTCGCGGTCTCCCGTGGCCAGAAAGCAGTCGTCCCTGCGGGCCTCGCAGGCAGCGGCCAGCGTGCCCAGAATGTCGTCGGCCTCCCAGCCCTTTGCCGATACCTGACGGTAGCCCAGGTCGGTGAGCAGTTCTTTCAGGATGGGCATCTGCTGGGCCAGCTCGTCCGGCATGGCGTGGCGGGTGCCCTTGTAGCCGTCATACATTTCGTGGCGGAAGGTGGGGTGCTTCAGATCGAAAGCAACGGCCACCTCGTCGGGCTCACACTCCCGGAGCAGGGAATTCATAATATTCAAAAAGCCGAAGATGGCATTGGTATAGCGGCCGTCCTTGGTGGTCAGCAGCTTGATGCCGTAAAAGGCACGGTTGGCAATGCTGTTGCCGTCAATGACCAGTAAACGCATAGTCAGTCTCCTCCATTGCATTATAACTCAATTTATAGTATAACACAAAATGGGGACCAGCGGGGGATTTTTGCAGAAAAAACAAAAATGCCCTCCCGTGTTGGGAAGGCAGGTGAAGGTGTTACTCCGAGATGGTGATGGCGCTCACCGGGCAGGCCTGTGCGGCTTCCACGGCGGTGGGTACGGTGTCGGGCGGCAGCTCGCCCGGCACAGCGACGGCCAGGATACCTGTCATCTGGAACACCTCGGGGCAGATCCCGGTGCACTGGGTGCAGCCGATGCAGAGATCGGGGTCAACGAATGCTTTCATGGGAAGTTCCTCTCTTTCTGAAATGGCCCGCCCTTCGTTCAATCTCAGGGGCGGCTTGTGATAAAGCAAGTATGGACGGAAAGAAGATGAATTATCCCTAGGTTTTTTCCGGCAGATATGATACAATAGAGCACACAGGATCCAGGAGGAAAAACGATGAACATTCAGATCTTTGGCACCAGCAAGTGCTTTGATACCAAAAAGGCCCAGCGCTATTTCAAGGAGCGGGGCATCAAGTTCCAGATGATCGACCTGAAGGAAAAAGAGATGAGCCGGGGCGAGTTTGAGAACGTGGCCCGCGCGCTGGGCGGCTGGGAGCAGCTGGTGAACCCGACGGCAAAGGATAAGCAGACGCTGGCCCTGCTGGATGCACTGGTGGATTGGCAGAAGGAGGACAAGCTGTTCGAGAATCAGCAGCTCTTCAAAACGCCCATCGTGCGCAACGGCAAAAAGGCCACCGTGGGCTACCAGCCTGAGATCTGGAAAACGTGGGAATAAATCGCGCTTTCACAAAAAATCCACGCCTCGGGTTTTGCACCGGCGGGCAGTTTGTGGTATACTGAAAGCTGGTATTTCCCCAAAAGATGACCTGATTTAGGAGACGATAACGATATGAAGACCTATATGACCCCGGAAGAACACGCCCGGCTCCACCGCCGCCGCGCCCGGCAGACCCTTGGCCTGCTGATCGCCGTGCTGGCGCTGGTGGGCATTGTAACGGTCGTGCGGGCCGGTGTGAAGGGTGTGGCCACCCTGTTTGACGACACCCAGCAGAAAGCGGAATATGAGGACCGGCTGGAAGGACTGGTCCTGTTTGACCCGCTGCCCTTTGACGGCATCGAGAACATCGATGACCTGACCCTGCGCGAAGCCGCCGTCTGGGGCTGCGTGTACAGCATCCAGGAGACCCAGGGAAGCTTTGATAACTACAACACGGACCCCGACACCGAACAGCTGCTGCTGCCCTCGGTGGATGTGGATGCCTATCTGGCAAAGCTGGTGGGCCCCAGCTTCAAGCTGACCCACAAGAGCTTTGAGATGGACGACATGACTGTCGAGTTCGATGAGACAACCCAGTGCTATAAGATCCCCGTCACCGGCAGCGTGGGCACTTTCCGCGCTACCGTCACCAGACTGTTCAAGAAGGACGGCCTGCTCCACGTTACCGTGGGCTATATCCCCACCCAGAGCAGTGATGACAGCATCCTGAACACCTCGTCCGACACGCCCACCAAGTATATGGATTACCTGTTCAGCCGCCAGAGCGGCAGCTGGTACCTGACCGGCCTGACCGACAGCGAGACCAAGCCCGAATCTGCCGACAGTGCAGTCTCTGCCGCGGAGCCTGCCCCGCTGGCCGAGAGTGAGGTCAACGATGCCATCCTTGCAACCGCAGGCGATTCTGCCGCCGCCAGCGCCGTTGCTGAGGAGGCTGCCCCGGTGGAAGAGGCGGCGGAGAGCACCCCGGCTGAGAGTACCGAGGCTTCCTCTGAGAGCCCGGCGGCATAACCGAAAACCGAAATCTGACAGAACACCCCTGTACGGAATGTGTGAAGCATTCCACGCAGGGGTGTTTTTGTTTCCTGATTACTTCAGATCAAACCTGACCACGACCAGACGATACCACAGGTAGGGCACCATGTTCCAAATCATCCACAGCTCCATGAGGATATAGTTGGGCAGGTCCTTCAGGCGGAAGGGGCGCTTGCCGAGCCGTCCCTCTTTGAGCAGGGCAAAGGCTTCGTGCATTCCCTTGTCCCAGGCTTCGCCAAAGCCCTGCTTGTGGAACTTGTAGCATTTGAGCAGATAGCCCAGCGCCAGCGGAAGAAAGTTCAGGATGAGCATGAGCAGCGGCTCGTTCTTGAGGGGGAGCAGGATGCTGTTCCGGCCGCTCTGCTGGCTCTTGAAGGCGTTGTACTTCACCGCGCCGGTGCTGGCACCGCAGATGTGGTAGCATTTTGCGGTGGGGCAGAGGACACACTTGTAACCTGCGTTGTTGGCGCGCCAGCTCAGGTCCACATCCTCAAAGTAGGCGAAGAAGTTCTCGTCAAAGGTGCCGATCTCCTCCAGAATGCTCTTGCGGTAGAGCGCCGCGCCGCCGCAGGCCGAGAAGATGCGCTTCTGTTTGGTGTAGCGGCTGGCCCGGCGGCCGTCGCCGGTCTTGCAGGCAAAGCCCATCCAGGTGACGTAATCACCGGCATCGTCGGCCAGCTCCCGTTCAAAGTGGCGGAGCATCAGGCTCTGCACGGCAAAAATTTTGGGATCGGTCTCGGCGGTGCGGATGAGCTCGGCCAGCCAGTTCGGCTCGGCAAAGGCATCGTTGTTGAACATGACCACATACTCGCCCTTGGCCCGGGCAATGCCCTGATTCACGGCGTGGGAGAAGCCGGTGTTGGTGCCGTTTTCGATCAGGGTGAAGTTGGGGCGGCCGCAGTAGCTGCGGGCCTGCTCCAGACTTTCATCGGTGGAACCGTTGTCCACGATGATGAGCTCAAAATCCTGCTCTGTCTGGGCATAGACCGACTCGATGGAGTCCTTGAGCCAGCCTTTGCCGTTGATGTTGGGGATAACGATGGTTGCTTTCATATATAAATGCTCCTGAAAATTCAACTTCAGGGCAGATTATACCATAATTGCGTTGAAAAAGAAACCGGCAGTTGGGAAGAAAAGCGGAAAGCACAATGAAAAACTTTTCCGGACTTTTGTAGCAAATAACCAACCACTTCACTGCACGGTTGTGCAATCTGCCCTTGAATTGTGACCAAAGCGTGTAAATATTGAGAAAATGGCTGCAAAAGTGTTTACAAAAGAGTAACAGGATGATATACTTTACACCAGTGAATGAAACGCTCTTTTGTGAAGAAAGGATACTGACGTGGAAACAGCCAAGCACTTTGGAAGCAAACTTCGGAAAACTCTCGCTGCCCTGCTTGCAACGATGGCCCTGATGGCCGTGCTGCTCCCCGGGGCACTGGCCGTGGACCTGAACGTTGATGTTGGGTTCTACTTCAAACAGAGCCGGGGTGGAACCTGCACCCTGGCCTCTGCCGCAATGATGCTTCGCCGCCGGGCCTATCTGGACGGGATGGACAGCTGGGTGGATGTGACCGAAAACGGCATCAAGAGCACGGCCTGGTCGGGTGGGCTCTCCCACAGCTTTACATACAACGATATGCATGTGGGTTATGCGACCCTGCCCTCGGGCAAGGCGGCCAAGACGGAAGCGCTGGTCTCCATTCTGGCAGAGCATCCGGAGGGCATCGTGCTGTACGACCGCACCAGACCCCATGCCGTGCTCCTGACGGACTACACCGACGGCGTGTTCTACTGTTCCGATCCTTCCAACGGGGTTGCCTCCGGCCGTGTGCCGCTGTCTGCCGCCAGCATCTCCATTGGCGGCGCGTCCTGCTACTGGTACATCACCGAGGATGGCAATGACGATGGTCTGGAGCTTCTGGAAGAGGCTGTGCAGGCGGAGGAAGCCGCCGCGGAAACTGAGACTGCGGCAGAGACTGAAGCCGCTGCTGGCGAGGAAAGCAGCAGTCAGGATTGGTGGACGAGCCTGTTTGGCTGAATATTGATCTTCTGGGCAGCTGGCCGTTGGGTCAGCTGCCTTTTTTGTTAGCATCCTCACCCTCTCAGGCCGCTTCGCGTCCAGCTCTCCCAAAGGGAGAGCTTTTGACAAAACCGCAAACCTTGCATTTACTGCCAAGGCCTCCCACTTTGGGGGAGGTGGCATCGCGTAAGCGATGACGGAGAGGGTGAGCCCGTTCACCTCCGCAGCTCTGTCCCCGGGAAATAGTGCGCCAGAATTTCTTCCGCGCTCTGTCCCTGCTCGGCCAGCGCCTTGGCACCCCACTGGCTCAGCCCCACACCGTGGCCATAGCCCTTGGTGGTGAAGAGAAAGCTGCCCTCCTGATACTGTACCGTGAAGCAGGCGCTCCGCAGGCCAAGCGCCTTGCGCAGGGCCGGGCCAGTGACGCTCTGCCCGCAGACAGGCAGGGAGGCTACATAGCCCGAAGGGGTGAGCGCGGCCTCTCCGAACCAGCTGGCAGGTGCGGCAGGGTCAGGGAGCAGGCCCAGCCCGGTGAGAGTCTGCTGCATCTGTTCGGTGGTGAATTGGACGGTATAAAGGTAGTTGTCCGCATTGAGGTCGGTGGAGCTGTCCACGGCCACAAGATAGGGAAGGGCAGTGCCCCAGACGTTTTCGCTGGCTTCAGTCATGCCGTTGGAGATGGCAAAGTAGCTTGTCCCGGCGGGGGCGCTGCCATAGTAGAGCACATCGGTCATCACACTGTCCACCAGCGCCGAGAGGCGGGCATAGTTCTCCTCATAGGCGGTGCCCCAGTAGCTGCGGAGGACTGCATCTGTTAAGTATCCCTGCCGCCGGACGGGATCCACGCTCAGCCAGCCGGAAGCCGGTTCGGCGGCATGGTCGCGGCAGTAGAGGGCATAGCTGTGGGCCGCGATGGCCTGCGCCTTGAGCGCCTCGTCCGGCCAGCTGATGGGCATTTCCGCCGCCACGGCACCGATCAGATAGTCCCGCCGGGGTACCGAGACTACGGCCCCGGCGCTCTGGTCGGCCAGCAGAAAGCTCTCGCTGTCCTGATCGGAGGGCGGCACGGCGGCGCTGTCCGGGGCGGTTTCCGAAGCCGCAGTGCCCGGCAGGGGAGCGGAAGAAGCCCCCTGTGCCGGGCCGAACACCGCCAGTGTCAGCCGGTAACCGGCGATCGGCAGGAGTGTGCCCAGCACCAGCAGCAGGGCGCAGAGGAGAAAGAATGTCTTTTTCATCGTAGTTTTCCCTCCCGGACAGGCATTTTTCTGGGCCCAGTGTACCAGCCCGGCAGGGTGAAAAAGCGCACATTTCATCCAAGACTTGAATTTACTTCACAAAAGCGCTATCATAAGGGTGTGCCATCATGGTGGATGGCAGGAAAGTATATAAGAGAGAAATAAGAGAAAGGGGAATTCGCGCATGAACTATACCCATGCAGAAGTAGCGTCGCTGGACTCGCAGACCATGCGGACGCTGTGTGAAGAGTATCTGGCAAACAACTACATCGACCCGGAGACGAGTGAGCGTCTCGGTGTCAAGCGCGGCCTGCGCAACCCGGATGGCACCGGTGTGCTGGCAGGCCTGACCAATGTCTGTGACGTTGTGGGCTACAAAAAGGATCAGGAGGGGCATGTCATTCCCATTCCGGGCCGTCTGATCTACCGCGGTGTGGACATCAACGAGATCGTGAATGAGGCCTACCGCAACGACCGCTTTGTGTTTGAAGAGGTCATCTGGCTGCTGCTGTTCGGCAGCTTGCCCACCCAGGAGCAGCTGGACGATTTCTGTGAGCTGCTGGCAGAGCACCGCGCCCTGCCCGATGGCTTTATGGATACCATGAATGCTCCTTCGCCCAATATTATGAACAAGATGCAGCGGTGCGTGCTGGGCTTGTATTCCTACGACGAGCACGCCGAGGACCTGACGCTGGAGAATATCCTGAACCAGAGCATCAACCTGATCGCCAGTATGCCCACCATGATGGTGAACGCTTACCAGATGAAGCGCCGCTATTATGACAAGCAGAGCATGTTCTTCCACATGCCAAAGCCCGGCCAGAGCACGGCGGAGCACATCCTGAGCACCTACCGCCCGGACCAGAAGTTTACCCACGAGGAAGCCAAGCTGCTGGATATGTGTCTGCTGGTCCACGCCGACCACGGCGGCGGCAACTGCTCCACCTTCACCGCCCGTGTGCTGTCCTCCTCGGGCACCGACACCTACTCGGCCATTGCAGCCGCCATTGGCGCGCTGAAGGGCCCCAAGCACGGCGGTGCCAACCTGATGGTCAACCGCCAGCTGCAGGATATCCTCAAGCATGTGGAGCACCCAGAGGATGACGACGAGGTGCGCGAGTATCTGCGCCGCATCCTGCGCAAGCAGGCGGGCGACGGCTCCGGCCTGATCTACGGTATGGGCCATGCGGTCTATACCATGAGCGATCCCCGTGAGGTCATCCTGAAGGAGCGCGCCAAGCACCTGGCCTACGAGAAGGGCTTTGAGGAAGAGTACAACATGCTGTGCAGCATCGAGCGGCTGGCTCCCGATATCTTTGCCGAGGAAAAGGGCAGCAGCAAGCCGGTGTGCGCCAATGTGGACCTGTTCAGCGGCCTGATCTACAACATGCTGGGCATCTCTGAGGATATCTACACCCCGCTGTTCGCCATTGCCCGTGTGCCGGGTTGGTGCGCACACCGGGTAGAGGAAGTCATTTTTGCCAACCGGATCATCCGGCCCGCCTATAAATATCTGGGCGTGCGCCAGAAATATAAACCGATCGAGGAACGCTGATGAACGCTTTATTTGTGCTGATTTTCACCTGTGGTGGTGCCCTTGCCATTGGGCGCGGGCTTGATCTTGCCTTGTGGACGGACTGGAACACCGGCCTGTGCACGGCGGGCTCTGTCTGGCTGCGGTACGGCAGCCTGTGGGCGGCGCTGGTCGTTGGCATCATCGCAGCCCGGAAGCTGGCCCGCCAGCCCCTTGTTTTGCGCAGTGCGTGCAGGCCGGTGGGAGTTACATCGGTGCTGGGCGGCGTGTGTGTCGGCCTGGCCGGTGCGGTGCGTCTGGCAGTGGGCATGACCGGCGTTGGCGCGCTGGTGCGTGCCGTGCTGGAGCTGGTGTGCGCTGTCTGGCTGATCCGACTGGGCCGCAGCTGGACGCATAAGGGAAAATACCGTCTGCCCGGCCGGAGCATGACTCCGGCGGTGCTTGGCACGGCGGTGTTCTACTGGGGGGTGCTGAGCCGCTTTATGGAGAACAGCTCCAGCTGGCACCGGGTGGAGCCGACTGCCATGGTCTGGCAGATGCTGGCTGCGCTGGTGTTTCTTTCGGCGATGATCCGCGCCCTTTGGCTGCCGGAAACGTCCAACGGCTGCCAGCTGTGCGAGGCCGGGATCTGCACGTTCCTGCTCTGCTTCTGCTGGGAGCTGCCCCGGGTGCTGGTGCTGCTGTTCCACGGCATCACGGCGGCTGACCTGCCCGAGGTGCTGTTTGGCTTTGGCATGTGCTGCATCGGCGCGCTGGGGCTTTTCACTGTGGCGCGGGTGGCAGGAAGTGACGGAAGGCCTGCAATACCCCGACACGCCGTTGGTTGAATTGCTGAAAAGATTCCCATAAAAGCTGTGAAAATCGTTCAAAAACAAAAAAGTGTGAAATTACCTTGTTAATTTTTTGGCGGGCACTTGAAGGTTTCCGCAATTTGGTCTATAATAAAGCTACCGTGATTATTATCCGATAAAAGGGTAAGAACATTTAGGAGGTACTATTAACATGGCTGTTAGAGTTGCTATCAATGGTTTTGGTCGTATTGGCCGTCTGGCTTTCCGTCAGATGTTTGATGCTGAGGGTTACGAGGTCGTTGCAATCAACGATCTGACCAGCCCCAAGATGCTGGCTCACCTGCTGAAGTACGATACCGCTCAGGGTTCCTTCTGCGGCAAGATCGGCGAAGCCAAGCACACTGTCGAGGCTACCGAGGATTCCATCATCGTCGACGGCAAGGAGATCAAGATCTACGCTGTTAAGGACGCAAAGGATGCTCCCTGGGGCGAGCTGAACGTTGATGTCGTTCTGGAGTGCACCGGCTTCTACACCAGCAAGGAGAAGAGCATGGCTCACATCCAGGCTGGCGCAAAGAAGGTCGTTATCTCTGCTCCCGCAGGCAACGACCTGAAGACCATCGTCTTCTCCGTCAACGAGAAGACCCTGACCGCTGAGGATCAGGTCATCTCTGCTGCTTCCTGCACCACCAACTGCCTGGCTCCCATGGCTGACACCCTGAACAAGACCTACCCCATCGTTTCCGGCATCATGACCACTGTTCATGCTTACACCGGCGACCAGATGATCCTGGATGGTCCTCAGCGCAAGGGCGACCTGCGCCGTGCTCGTGCTGGCGCACAGAACATCGTTCCCAACAGCACCGGCGCTGCTAAGGCTATCGGCCTGGTCATTCCCGAGCTGAACGGCAAGCTGATCGGCTCTGCTCAGCGTGTGCCCGTTCCCACCGGTTCTACCACCATCCTGGTTGCCGTTGTCAAGGGCAAGGATGTCACCAAGGAGTCCATCAATGCTGCTATGAAGGCTGCTACCTCTGAGTCCTTCGGCTACAACGAGGATCCGATCGTTTCTTCCGATGTCATCGGCATGCGTTACGGCTCTCTGTTCGACGCTACCCAGACCATGGTCGCTAAGATCGACGACGACACCTATCAGGTTCAGGTCGTGTCCTGGTACGACAACGAGAACTCCTACACCTCTCAGATGGTCCGTACCATTAAGTACTTCGCTGAGAACTGCTGATTGCGTTCTTGCGCTCAAAAGTGCTTGAGGTGTCGTGCTGAGTAACAGCTTGTGTTGACCTTTCTGGTACGAACATGCTGCGATTGGTACGACAACAGGATATTGAGTTCAACACCCTTCCTTTTGCGGGTTTCCGTGAGAGGAAGGGTGTTTTTTTATGTGTTTGAAGGATCTCCGCGATGAATTTCTGTATTATATTACTATTCGACACCGGGATGCGCTGCAATGAGATGATCCTGATGGAGCCGGAAGACATCAAACCGGACTATATTCTGGTCAAGCATGGCAAGGGCAGCAAGGAACGTGTGGTGCCAAAGTCGCCTGCGTTGTCCAAGCAGCTGATGAAGTATCGTACCCTACGGGATGCCTATTTAAAGGAATATCCCAGTCGCCACAAGAACCTGTTTCTCAGCAAGAACGGGAAGCCTTTGACGGATGAAGCAGTTGCCCGGATGCTGAAACATTAAAATCTATCAACAGAAGGCCTCTGCCTTTCACAGAAATGTGATGGGCAGGGGCCTTTTTGCGTTAAGAAGAAGGTTGCTCAAAAAAGAAAAAAGTATCCTTCACATGGAAAATGGAGGATACCGTTCCTTTGACATCGTTGTCTATAATCTCATCTTATTTTATCATGGTTATATCTGGGATTCAATAGAAATCATCATAAATGTATCACATTTGACCCTGAAAAAACATCGCGAAGGCCGGATTGTTTTTGTGTCATGCCCAGTTTTGTATAATAATTCCAGCTGTAAACGAAGATTGAGAAAATAAGGGGTCAGATGAGGGTCTAAACAGCAGGAGGAAACAGCGATGGCGCGACGGGGAGAAAACATTCGCAAGCGTAAGGACGGTCGGTGGGAAGGCAGGTACATCAAGGCGCGCACACCGGAGGGGAAGATCCAGTGGGGTTACGTTTACGGAACGGCCTATGCGGAGGTCAAACGGGTACTAATCCAGAGAAAAGCGGAGGCGGGGTTCTACAACCTGAATCAAACCGGCCTAACCTTTGAAGTACTGTCCGAGGTGTGGCTGTGCTCCCTGAAAAACGCTATAAAAGAATCCACCTATGCGCATTATTCGTACACGCTGCACAAATATCTTCTTCCGGTTTTGAGCAAGGTGCCCGTTGCATCCCTTGAGGAAAGCTTTCTGGAACAGGCCATGCAGCAAATCATCACGCCCACAGATGCGGCACACAAGCCACTGGGAAACTCCTCCGCCCGGGAATGCCTCTCGATGCTGCGACGTATCTGCAAATATGCCGCTCATTTACGTTTGATTCGTCCAATGGAGCTGGAAGTTGCGCTGCCAAAAGCCATCGACAAAATTTCTACGCCTCTCTCCCCGGCGGAACAGCAGCGACTTCATCAATATGTACAGGCGAACCCCACGCCTCGCAAAATCGGCTTACTACTGGGGCTGGAATTGGGGCTTCGAATTGGTGAGATCTGCGGCCTGCAATGGGGCGATTTTGACCTGAAACTCGGCACGCTGAACATCAATCGGACGGTCTGCCGAATTTCCTGTGGAAACGGTCATACAAAGGTAGTCATTCAAACGCCTAAAACCCGCACCTCCCGCCGGGAAATTCCAATCCCGAAACAGCTGCTTATTATGCTGAAAAAGCTGCGCGGAAGTGCCAGCAATGCTGCATGGTTCCTGTCCGGCAGCGAGTCCAAGCCAACCGAACCCCGCTGCTATCGGAAAAGCATCAAAGCGTATCTGAAGCAGGCGACTGTCCGTCAAGTGCGCCCGCACGCGCTGCGCCACACCTTTGCTACCACCTGTCTGCAGGCTGGGTGCGATGTAAAGACCCTCAGCGAATTGTTGGGACACGCCAACGCCAACATCACCTTGCAGCGCTATGTGCACTCTGACCTGACCCGAAAGCGCAGGGAGATGAACCGAATATTCTCCCATCAGGTGTCAATGAGGAGTAGGAAAACGCAAAGTCTAATGGAATAACGTTATATTTCGCTCATGGCCCTCAATTTTCCATGTGAAGGATACTCCTTTATTGCGGAAAGGGGTGAATATGGTGGCACTGTGTCTGTTTGAGCACAACGAGAAAGCATATCATGCGGCAGTCCGGATGATGGAGCAGTATGGCAAGGCCGCCATTGTTCATCCCACTGGCACCGGAAAGAGCTACATTGCGTTTAAGTTGATCGAGGATAACCCGGAGAAGGTCGTGATCTGGCTTTCTCCCAGTGAATATATCTTCAAGACACAGCTGGAGAGCCTGAAAAGGAACGACTCGGACTTTCCGCTGGCGAACGTCCATTTTTACACCTATGCGAAGCTGATGTGCTGTACCGAAGGCCGGCTTGCAGAAATCGCAGGACTTCAGCCCTCTTATATCATATTGGACGAATTCCACCGTGCCGGCGCGGAATGCTGGGGCGAAAGCACGGTGGCTTTGTTAAAGTTATGTCCGGAGGCAAAACTGCTGGGCTTAACAGCGACAAACATCCGATATCTGGATAATAACCGCGACATGGCCGAAGAGCTTTTTGATGGCCGTGTTGCGAGCGACATGACCCTTGGCGAAGCAATCGTCAGGGGTATTTTGCCTGCTCCAAACTATGTAACAACGGTCTACCAATATCAGAAAGACTTGGCACGTTATCAGACAAGAGTGGATAATCTGCATTCTCCCGGCATTCAGGATGTGAATCAAAAATATCTGGATGCCCTGCGCCGGGCGCTGGAACAGGCGGATGGATTAGATAAGGTTTTCGCTCATCATATCACGAACAAGTCTGGAAAGTACATCGTGTTCTGCGCCAACAAGGAGCACATGGACGAAATGATCTCTCATGTGCCGGAGTGGTTTGCAAAGGTGAATGCGGAAGTGGCGGTCTACGAAGCCTACTCGGATGACCCCGGTACAGACAAGGCTTTTGCCGACTTCAAGGCCAATGAAAGTGACCGCCTGAAGCTGCTGTTTTGCATCGACATGCTGAACGAGGGCGTTCATGTAGAAGGCATTTCAGGTGTCATCCTGTTCCGGCCCACCATTTCACCCATCATCTACAAGCAGCAGATTGGACGCGCTTTGACCGCTGGGGAAAATTCTACGCCGCTTATCCTTGATGTAGTCAACAACTTCGAGGGTCTATGCAGCATTGCGGGATTGCAGGGCGAGATGCAGGAGGCGGTCCATCGGCTCTATGCCAACGGTGAGGGCGATAGGATCGTCACCGAACGGTTTGAAGTTGTCGAGCAGGTGCATGACTGCCGGGTGCTGTTTGAGCGGCTGCAAGCAAGCTTGTCCTCTAGTTGGGACCATTATTTTTCGGAAGCAAGCATTTACTATGCGGAGCATGGCAGCCTGAATATTCCAAAGCGTTATACCACACCGGCGGGATTGAGCCTTGGCGAATGGCTGACGACCCAGCGCCGTGTTCGTGCGGGACAGATTCCGGGGAACTTGACCGAACAGCAAATAGCACGGCTGGACAGCATCGGGATGGAGTGGGGCAACCGCAACGATGCCGCATGGGAACGTGGTCTGGAAGAAGCGAGAAAATTTCGGGAACAGTTTGGGAATTTGCAGGTCCCGGCGAAATACAAAACGAAAGATGACTATCCTCTGGGAAAGTGGATCAACAATGCGCGGAAACGCCGAAACGATGGAAAACTGATAGAAGAACGCATCCGACAGTTGAATCAGTTGGGGATGGCGTGGAAGGTATTTGATGTCCGATGGGAACAGGGGTATGCACTTGCGGCAGTCTATGCGCAGGAGTATGGAAATCTGGATGTTCCACGAGATTATAAAACAGCAGATGGAAAAACGCTTGGCCGCTGGATTCAAAATCAAGAACTAGCCTATGAGCAGAAAAAGTTGTCTGCGGATCAGATCAAACGACTGGAAACCATAGGAATGCAGTGGGGCAGTCGCTATGACCGACAGTGGAATGAGGTTTATCAGGCAGCGAAACGATATTTTGAGGCAAATGGAAACCTTGACATTCCGGTGGCATATATTTCGCCGGAGGGCTATGCTCTTGGAAAATGGGTGCGGCGGCAGCAGTATGCATATCGGAATCCGGAGAAGAGCAATGCAATCTTATCACACGAGCGCATTGAGTTGCTGGATGCCATCGGAATGCAGTGGGAGAAACCTGACCCGTGGCAGCACCGGTACGAGCTGGCGCAGGAGTATAAAAGATGCCATGGAAATCTGGATATTTCAGCAAAATACAAGACTGCGGATGGCATTTGGCTTGGCCGGTGGATATACAACCAGAAGCGGTTGCTGCAAGACGAGTCGGAAAAGTTAAGTAAAAAACAAAAAGAACAACTAAAGGAGTTATTGGGGTATTATGTCAAAATTTCAGCATGATGTGATGTTGAAGATCGTAAAAATCATCGATTTGGTAATGATCACAATTCCGTTTGCACTTTGTTGGGAATTGTACTATTCATATCAGGTCTATGCAAAGTTTGGCTGGAAGGGCAATTGGGCCATGATCGGTCTATTTGCGGTACTGTTCTTCCTGCTGGGAAAAGTTTACGATGCGTTCTGGATGTCTTTGCAGCGCATTTCGGAATTGATTTATGGGCAGGTGCTGGCAGCCATGGCAACCGATGGCATTCTGTACATTGTCATCTGCCTGATGGCCCGGCGGCTCTGCAATCTTCTGCCGGGCATCGCAGCGATTGCCGGACAGATTCTGATGGCCTCAATCTGGGCGAAGTTGGCGCATGGATGGTACTTTAATACATTCCAGGCCCAGCCGACTGCAGTCGTTTATGATGTTCGTCATGGATTGGAAAAGCTCATCAATGAGTACGGTCTTTCAAAAAAATACGATGTCAAGATGACATTGAACGTGGAAGAATGCCTGAACGACCTGAGCCTACTGGATGGAATGCAGAGCGTGTTCATCAGCGGTGTTCACAGCCATGAGCGCAATATCATCCTGAAATACTGTGTGGGACAGGGCATCAATGTGTTTGTGATCCCTCGTGTGGGCGATGTGATTATGAGCGGTGCCCAGCCGATGCATATGTTCCATCTGCCCATGCTGCGTGTGGGCCGCTACATGGCAAGCCCGGAGTTCTTGTTTGTCAAGCGTGCCATGGATATTGTGATCTCGCTGGTGGCACTGGTTATCCTGAGCCCGGTGTTTCTGATTACGGCTATTGCAGTCAAATCCGATGGTGGTCCTGCTTTTTATAAGCAGGTTCGCCTGACCAAAGACGGTAAGCAGTTCGAGATTTTGAAGTTCCGATCCATGCGTGTGGATGCCGAAAAAGACGGTGTGGCGCGTCTTTCCACTGGTGACAAGGACGAACGTATCACGAAGGTCGGTCATATCATCCGCGCCTGCCGTCTGGATGAACTTCCTCAGCTTTTAAATATCCTCCGGGGAGACTTGTCCATTGTGGGGCCCCGCCCGGAACGCCCTGAGATCGCCGCCCAGTATTGCGAGGAGATGCCAGAGTTTGCGTTGCGGCTTCAAGCAAAGGCTGGCTTGACCGGTTATGCACAGGTGTACGGTAAATATAATACCACGCCCTACGATAAGTTGCAGATGGATTTGATGTATATTGCACATCCCAGCCTGATCGAGGATCTGAAAATCATGCTGGCGACGGTGAAGATTTTGTTCATGCCGGAGAGCACCGAGGGCGTGGCAGAAGGCGCAACTACGGCGATGGGGCAGGAGACGGAAGAATGATGCAGAATTACAGTGTCTTGATGTCCGTTTATTATAAGGAAAAGCCAGAATACCTCGAGCAAGCAATTGAAAGTGTTCAATCACAGTCGTTCCCAACTGATGATTTCATACTGGTATGTGACGGACCATTGAATGATGCGCTGGACAAGGTAATTGCCAAAAAGCAGCAAGAGATGGGGATAACTTTAAATGTCGTTCGCCTTGCTAAGAACGGTGGACTTGGCAATGCACTGAATGAGGGCATCAAGCACTGTAAAAATGAGCTGGTTGCTCGGATGGATAGCGATGATATTGCATATCCGAATCGCTGTGAAAAACAGATGGCGGTATTCAACGCACATCCTGAAGTAAGTATCTGCTCCGGCATCGTGGAGGAATTTACTACTGATCCGAGCACTGTTGATGCGATGCGAGTACCACCGGAGTCGAATGCGGAAATTGTGGAGTTTGCAAAGAAACGCTGCCCATTTAACCATCCGTGTGTGATGTATAAAAAATCAGCAGTCGAGGCGGTAGGCTCTTATCAGGATTTTTATCTGCTGGAAGATTATTATCTCTGGCTTCGGATGCTGATGGTGGGGTATCAGGGTTATAACATTCAGGAGCCGCTGCTCCATATGAGGGCCGGCTCGGAAATGTATAGACGACGTGCGGGTTGGAAGTATGCAAAGACGCAGGCAAGGCTGTTTAAGTTTATGAAGAACCAAGGCTTTATTGGCGAAGGGCAGTACATAAAGAGCTGTGTGATTCGTAGCGGATCAGCGTTGGCTCCAAATTGGCTGCGGAAGTTTATGTTTGAGAAAGTATTGAGGAAGTAAAGCGAACATGAAAATTGCAATTTTGATTCAATATCATAAAAATCCGAAACAGATCAATCTTCTTCTGGAGAGGTTGAATCACCCGGATATTGATTGCTAACCTAATATCGATAAGAAAGCTAACGTTTCCGATAATGTCGTTTACAGAGAAAATGATTGCGTTGCCAGATGAACAGCATGTTTCGGTGAAGCTAGCACAGAGTGTGCAGGCTACTGCAACCCTAAACCTTTTGAACACTGTCCTCTATAGTGGATTATGACTATTGCGGTTGAGTATTGGACAGGATTGATCTCTTTACTTAGCTGATGCGATTATAGAAAATATTTGAGAAAGTTAAGAAGATTTTTGTCCATTATTGGAATAGCTGGAATCATGGTACACATAGGCAAAACAATTTAAAATCAAATTTGTTTCCGCACTGATTTATTGAAAGAAAAGTGTGACAAAAGGTTATCAAGAAAGAGCGGGATGCGCTGACAGGTGGCTGCAACAGAACATGGAAAGTGATTGCAAGCTTACAAGGCGAAAAGTTGATATGAACATTGATAATAGTTTATTGAGGTGTGAAATAGTTGTATGATTTATAAAGATACACCCATAGATGTGACAGTTTTGATGTCCACATATAACGGAGACAGGTTTCTGAGAGAACAGTTGGATAGCATTTTTTCTCAGGAAAAAGTTCATGTGAGACTTATTGTAAGAGATGATGGCTCATCAGACAGAACACTTGATATATTGAGAGAATATCAAGCCGCTCATAGTGATATGCTGATTATATCCGATGGGAATAATATGCGAGCGTGTGCATCGTTCCTATATTTAATTCGTACTTATACTGAAGGATCATATTTTGCATTATCCGATCAAGATGATGTATGGGATACTAACAAGCTGATCTCTGGCATTCAAGCCATTCGAAATGAAGAAAAGAGGATGCCGAATATACCAATCCTATACTATTCTAATCTGAGAATCGTAAATGAAGATAATGAGTTCTCAAGAATATCTCATACGTCTCCGCACATTTCAAATAATAAATATGCTGCTTTGATAGAAAATTTGGCAACAGGATGCACAATAGTGTATAACCAAAAGCTGGCAAAAATGGCACAACTGGTAAAACCGATGGAGTATTCAATGCATGACGTATGGTTATATAGAGTGGCTAGCCTTTTTGGCAAAACGATATATGATTTTGAACCACGCATTAATTATCGGCAACATACAGGGAACGTCGTCGGAGCATCTTTGAGAAGACTAGGACTTGGTAAAATAAAAAATGAATTATTTTGGATATTTGATAGAACAAAGAATAGTTGGTATACAGACATTCAAATACTATATAGACAATTTAATGGTGTAATGAGTGAAGAAGACAGGAGTATCTCTCTTGAAATATTAGAATCTAGCAGAAATATGAAGACGAGATGGTGCGTGATGACAGATAAACGGCTTAAATCAAATAGCATATATCGAAATATCAAGTTTATGATAAAGGTATTATTTGGAAATGAATAAAAAGATAAGAGTAGCCTTAGTTTTTTGGGTGTACTGTGCAATACTCATTACGTTTAATGAGTTTATTGGGCTGTTTGTATCAAAAGCATTTATGCGTGTTGGCTATATATTTCTGATGGTGCTATTCTTCGGAACAACACTGGATAGATACAATTTTAAAGTGAAATTATCCAAAACTGACTGGATAGTTTTGACATATATTGCGTATACGTTTTTTAGGGGCTTATTACAACTAGTGAGTGGAAATGCTATAATCGGGACCGTCATGACGTGGGGGCAAAACTGGATTCCCGTATGTTCCTATTTTATAGCACGTGATTTGAAGGATACGGAAAGAAAAACTATTGAGTATTTATTTGTCTTGTTGTCAGCAATTAGTGTGACCATGGGCTTTCTTAACACCAAAATTAATTTTCTCCCAAAAGAGGGAGCGTTTGCTGGAGGCCTATACGCTGATACTGGAAATGGCTCGCTACAATTAAGAGGATACTC
Organism: Faecalibacterium sp. Marseille-Q4137; assembly: GCF_017377535.1. Taxonomy (NCBI): domain Bacteria; kingdom Bacillati; phylum Bacillota; class Clostridia; order Eubacteriales; family Oscillospiraceae; genus Faecalibacterium; species Faecalibacterium sp. Marseille-Q4137. The sequence continues at coordinate 479 of NZ_JAFREK010000002.1, read as the reverse complement.
AATGGCAGGAATTGCATTGATAACCGGCTTTATCTGTGGATATTCATTGTGCCTTCTTTTAAATCTTAAAATAGAGAAGAAACAAAAAATAGCACTAATTGTTGTTAATTTGTTTGGATGTCTTAATTCTTTATCTCGAGGTGCAGTAGCTTTTGTGGTGATTGCAGCTGGAATATATTTACTTATCTTAATGCCTCGGAAGAAAAAGTATATCCTAAAAAGGAAAGTAATCGATATTGTGATGATATCGCTGATAGGAATTGCATTTATAGCAATGAAAATTGACGAAATAACAAGTTCGAAGTTTTTTGGTAGATTTTTCACGGCAGGCATATCAAGAACAGAAGGCAGCAATTTCTATAGAACAGAATTTCAACATAATGCGTTTAATATGTTTATGCAGTCTCCTGTTTTCGGAAAAGGATATGGATTTACAGGATATCAAGCTATAAGTGCGGGTGTTGAAGGAACGATAAATA